>JAZQHL010000101.1:0-10130 GCA_045540595.1 Ruminococcus sp. | reverse complement strand
AAATCCAAGGGTATCAGCCCTGTATATCTCGTTACTGACCACACAGGTTTTTACGAGCGATACGGCTGGGAATTCTACTGCATGGCTCAGGGTGACGGCGAACCCGATATGACACGCCTTTACATACACAGATAATATATAATCTGAGTAAAGAATAACACATGGCGAAATTTTTCATTCCCCTGCTAAACTCCTGCTACGGATGTGTATACAAGCAGTATGCAGTGTCTATGTCTAAATATATAGGTACGATAGTGGATAAAACCGAATAGAAACAATATAAAAATCCACCGGCGTAGCCGGTGGTTTTTCTTGTGCGCCTAAAAGGCTTTGTTACAAGCGGTGCCTCAAGGCACATTTGCGGTCTGACACTTGCGTCTGTTACTTACTACCCGTGAACGGGTCTTCCCATCCTCTCAGCGTCATTTGATCGTGTATCATATCTTCTTTAAGTTGATTCTTTATGTATTCTTCTATTCTTTTGGCGTTTTTGCCTGCTGTATCCACATAATATCCTCTGCACCAAAACGACCTGTTTCCATACTTGTACTTTAGGTTTCCGTGCCTCTGATGTATTATGATACTACTTTTGCCCTTGAGAAATCCCATGAAACTTGCTACACTTAGTTTGGGAGGTATCTCTATAAGCATATGTATATGGTCAGGACACACTTCGGCTTCTATTATATTTACTTCTTTCCATTTGCATAATTCTCTTAGTATCTTTCCTATCTCTGCCTTGTGTTCGCCATAGAATATTTTTCTCCTGTACTTGGGTGCAAAGACCACATGGTATTTGCAATTCCAACTTGTGTGTGCTAAACTGTTATTGTCATGCATTTGACTACCTCCTTCTGTTTTTGTAGTGCAGTTGCCAGACCGCACTTCCATTATACCAGAAGGTGGTATTTTTTTATACTTATCGCTAAAGCTTTTTTGAACCCCCGATACAATCGGGGGTTTTCATTTGACAACAAAAAACCTCTCTGCTAAAAACAGAGAGGTTTAATTCTTTTATGGAAGTTTATTGATTATACAGGATATGTGCCGTTCTTCTTGTCTACAAGAGCGGGATTCAGACCGAGCTGAGCCTGACGTCTTTTCTCAAAGAAATCAACAGATACCTTGGGGAACATTGCGTAGGAGAGCACGTCCTCCTCCTGCTGTGCGTACTGAGCAGCCTCCTCCTTGAGCTTATCAAGCTCGGGAGCAATAAGGTCTGCAGGACGGCAGGTTACAGGCTCCATATCTCCGCAAATCTTCTTTCTGAAATCATCAGAAATGGGAACGGGAGTTGTGCCGTACTTGCCTGCTACCATATCCTTGAACTCGTTTGTGCACATCTTGTATCTCTCGCCTGCGATAACATTGAACACAGCCTGAGTACCAACAATCTGTGATGTGGGAGTAACAAGGGGCGGGAAGCCTGAATCCTCACGAACACGGGGAACCTCAAGGAGAACTTCTGTGAGTTTATCCTCTTTGCCTGCCTGTTTCAGCTGTGAAAGCAGGTTTGAGAGCATTCCGCCGGGAACCTGATAGATAAGTGCGTTTGCATCGGTTGCAAGCATTTTTGTATCAATGAGACCTGCCTTGATGTACTTCTCACGGAGAGTCATAAAGTAGTCGCGGATTTCAGAAAGTTTTACAAGGTCGAGACCTGTGTCAAACTCTGTGCCCTGAAGTGCTGCTACCATTGACTCTGTGGGAGCGTGGGATGTACCGAGTGCCAGGGGGCTGATAGCTGTATCTATCATATCTGCTCCTGCTTCGATACCCTTTAAGAGGCACATTGAAGCAAGACCTGATGTAGCGTGGGTGTGAATCTGAACAGGAAGGTCAACTGCTGACTTGATAGCCTTGACAAGAGACTCTGTCTTGTAAGGAGTGAGCAGAGCTGCCATATCCTTGATACAGATTGTATCTGCGCCAGCCTCAGCAATGCGCTTTGCGTAATCTACATAATATTCATCGGTGAAAACAGGACCTGTGGTGTAGCTGATTGCTACCTGCACCTCTGCATTCTCTCTCTTAGCGGCTTTGATTGCACTCTCAAGATTCTTGATATCGTTGAGTGCGTCAAAGATTCTGAGAATATCAATACCGTTTGCAACAGAGCGCTGAACAAAATACTCAAGAACATCGTCAGCATAGTGACGGTAGCCAAGCATATTCTGTCCGCGGAAAAGCATCTGAAGCTTTGTGTTCTTGCAGTGGTCACGGATAGTACGGAGTCTCTCCCAGGGGTCTTCGTTTAAGAAACGAAGGCAGGAGTCGAAGGTTGCACCGCCCCAACACTCAAGAGAATAGAAGCCTACTGCGTCCATTTTATCAAGAATGGGAAGCATATCAGATGTGGGCATTCTGGTAGCAAGCAGAGACTGATGGGCATCACGAAGGCCTGTCTCTGTAATTTTAATCTGCTTTGCCATAATATCACCTTAACCCATTGAAACAAGGAGTGCGCCTGTCTCAACGTTTGCACCCTTCTCAACGTGAACAGAAGCAATTGTGCCGTCTTCACCTGCGCAGATTTCGTTCTCCATCTTCATAGCCTCAAGGACTACAAGAACTGTGCCCTTCTTAACAGCCTGTCCTGCCTGTACGTTTACAGAAAGGATTGTGCCGGGCATGGGGGCTGTAACCTTAACACTGCCTGTTGCTGCAGGAGCAGCGGGCTTTGCGGGAGCTGCTGCAGGAGCAGGAGCCGCAACAGGTGCAACTGCAGCAGGAGCTGCGCCTTCACCTAATTCTTCTACCTGTACGTCGTAAGCTACGCCGTTTACTGTGATTCTGAGATTTTTCATTGTTTGCGACCTCCTGTTATATTGTGGAATGTTTCTTGGGCAGTGAGGATTCCCTCTTGCTGCTGAGAATATCCAGATAGTTTATAAGTTTATTTCTGAGTGTAGCACTGTCTGCTGTGTCATCTATGTAACCTGCTTTTGCAGCCTTATCTGCAGAAAGTTCTGTTGCAACGTACTGTGCAATCATTGCGTCCTGCTCGGCAACTGTACCGGTTAAACTCTCACCCAGTGCAAGGTAAGCTGCTGCTTCGGGCTTGATGGGAGATACAACTGCACCCTCAGTTGCAAGCACTGCGTCCATTCTGCCTGCTTTGCCTGCAAGTGTCATATATACAGGACCTGTAGCCTTGCCTGTAACAACAGAAATCTTCACTGTTGTTGCTTCTGTGTAAGCACTGAGAAGTGTATTTGCACCGCTGAGGCACTCAAACTCTTCTGCATTCACTTCTGTAATAACAGGGATTGAGAAAGCATCACAGAATTTAACAAACTTTGCAATCTTCTTGCAGGTTTTGCAGTCAAGGGCTTTGCCCAGAGTTCTGACTGAGCCAACAACAACGCCCTGAAGTCTTGCAAGAGAAACTTCTGCTCCTTCGCCTGCGTTTTCACAAAGAACAAGTTTACTATCCTTATCAAAGGCACTGTCAGCAGAAGGTGCTGCCTGTGATGCCACAGGAGCCTGTGAAAGGTTATTTGCAGGGAGGTAAGAAATGAGGCTTACTACAGCGTCAACAGCCTCTGCTGCATCTTCTGTCATAATTGAAGCCTTGCTCTTGCCCTTGCAATCACAATCAGCAGACATTGTAAGCTTAGCGTCCTTTGTCATTACAACAAAGTCTGCAGAGTAAGCAAGCATTGCTGTGCTTGAAACAACCTCACCAAGAACAACTGAAATCTGAGGAACAACACCTGAAAGTCTGCCTGCACTTGCAACAAGGCCGCCAAGAGAATCAAGGAGCATATTGCCCTGAGAAACCTGTGCCGCACTGCCCATATAGAAAGCCACAACAGGGTAGCCTGTCTTGAGAGCAAGAGCATAGAGTTTCTTGAGTTTCTCTGCTTCGGCTGCAGTCATAGCACCGCCGCAATCGTCAAAGTTCTGTGCAAAAGCATACACATTCTGACCCTGCACCTTGCCGCAAGCAGTGATTATGCCTGAATCCTCTGATGCTCTGGGTGTAAGTTCAGTGTACATTCCGTCATCAAACAGCATAGTGAGAAGCTTGTCTGATTTTACATTATTTATAGCACTCATAATTAACCTCCCGAAGGATTATTGAATATTATATATTTCAAATATACATATCTAAATTCAATTATACATTTTCATACATAATTTAGCAAGAGAATATTGATGAAAATGTCAGTTTTTTTATACATTTGTTATTTACAGCAGTTACAACCGTCACAACCGGAGAAACCGGCTGAGAAAAGTTTGTTGATATACATGGTGAAAAACTCACCGTTTCTGAAGAAACCGAATTTTTCAAGCAAAGGCTTCAGAGCCTCGTCCTTTGAGCATACAGTGAGGAGTCCCTCTGAAAGAGCGATTGATGCCACAGCACGGATAAGTGCATCTGCATGAAGAAACATCTCTTTGCTCACTGTGCCGTCATCATTGAAAGAAGCACCTGTTTCCAGAGATAAAATCTCAAGGGCTGACATATATCTGCGGTATGCAATGTGTCCCCGCTCCTTGTCACCGTCTTTGTAGATAAGCAGGGTTGTCCCCTCGGGATAAACCGAGAGTTTTTCTTTATCTTTGCAAGGAAGAATTGAAAACACGCTATAACCTCCTTTTACTGCTGAAGATGACGTGAAGGGTTGGGGTCAGCCATAAGTTTCTTGACTTCTTCCGCAGTAAGGTCACGCCAGTCGCCTTTTTTCAGCATACCCATTTTTACGCCGCCGATTGCAGTTCTTCTGAGTCTTGCAACCTCAAGACCCAAAAGGTCGCACATACGGCGGATCTGACGGTTTCTGCCCTCTCTGAGCAGAATTTCCAGCACTACCCTGCCCTCCTGACGGGAGATAACACGGACTTCTGCAGGGGCAGTTTTTCTGCCGTCAAGCATCATACCCTCTTCAAACTGTGCAATCATCTCGTCAGTAACAGCAGGACGGACTGTTACACGGTATACTTTATAGATATCCTTTTTCGGGTGCATGATTCTGTTTGCAAAATCACCGTCATTGGTAAAAAGCAGAAGTCCTTCGCTGTCACGGTCAAGTCTGCCCACAGGGTAGACTCTCTCCTCAATGTCAGCAACCAGCTCTGCCACACACTTTCTGCCTCGCTCATCGTTCATGGTGGTAACGTATCCGCGGGGCTTATTGAGCATAATATAACGGTACTTGGGTTTTGCATTGGCAGTAATACGTCTGCCGTTTACCATTACCTTATCGTTGTAAGGGTCTACCTTATCACCTATCTGTGCAACAACTCCGTTTACCTTAACAGAGCCTGCACGAATGAGTTCCTCAGACTTACGTCTGGAGGCAACTCCGCAGTCTGCAAGCATTTTCTGCAGACGCACATAAGTTCTTTTAGCCATAATTATTTCCTGTTTTCCTTTATATTGATTATCTGCGGAACAACTGATAGAAAAACCGCAGAAGTTTATTGCATTCCTGATATGAAGCGGACTCCTGTGCCACAAGTTCATACTCAAGCACAACAGAGGAATCCAGAGTATACACAACTTTGCCTACAATATCACCTTTGCTCACAGGGGCAAACACCATGGGAGGCAGATACACCCTGCATTTTATCTTTTCGGCTTCTTCTGTTTTCACTACCGCTTTTGACGCAAAGGGTGCTGTCACCGGAACATACTCTTTATCTGACCCTGCTACGGGAAGATTATAGCTTACATCTTCAAAATCCCCCACAGATTTATACTCTGCAAAGCCTTTTTCATACAGAGCCTTATGGTCGGTCCAGTCGTTTCTGTCATTGAGGGTCACCGCAATAAGATTGAGTCCGTTATGCTGCGCTGAAGTCACAAGGCATCTGCCTGTGCTGATTGTATAGCCTGTTTTACCGCCTGTGCAGTAAGCATACTGACTCAGAAGTTTATTATGATTGTAATATGTAACCTGCTGCTTCAGGGGATAAACAAAATCCACAGTGACGCTTTTTAGTATGGTAAGCTTAGCAAAAGCCTCGTTCTTCATAGCCTCTGCCATAAGCAGAGCCATATCGTATGCCGTGGAATAGTGCTCAGGGTCGGACAATCCGCTGGGAGTCACAAAGTTTGTATTCTTCATTCCGATTTCTTCAGCGCGTTTATTCATAAGAGCGGCAAAGCCTTCTTTGCTGCCCCCTATGGCAACCGCTGCAGCATTAGCCGCATCGTTACCTGAAACCGTCATCATACCTGCCGCCAGATCAGAGAGCCTTACCCTGTCACCTTTTTTCAGGTACATTGAACTGCCCTCGGCAGTCATCTCTTCGGTAAACTCCACTACCCTGTCACTATGCTGCGCTTCCTCAAGAGTAAGCAGTGCAGTCATAATCTTGGTAGTGCTTGCCATACCCATTTTTTTGTTTATGTCAGAGCCTGCAAGCACCTGTGAATTATCTGTGCAATACAGCACATAGGCTGATGCAGAAACAGGCACAGACAGATGTTCCTCAGCCTTAACTGCAGCGAAAAAAGTAAAGCAGAGCACAAATGAGAGAACTACAGATACAAAAGCTTTCATAAAGACACACCCCGAATCAGTATATGACCGGGGTATGTGCACTTATTCATCAGAGAAGTTCGTCGTCGCCTACTTCGGGGTTAGTGGTCTTTTCTTTGTTGAAAAGTTCCTTTACCTTGTCAAAAAGTTCGGGTACCATGCCCACAATACGGTCAGCAGGACCGTCATATCTGGTTACGGGAATGAACTTTACATCACCCTTGCATACAGCAAGGAAACCTACAGGGCTGATAGATACACCTGCACCTGAGCCGCCGCCGAAGGTGGGAGGCATTGTTTCTTTTCTGGGACGGATATCAGAGCCGCCTGAAGCAAAGCCGTAGCTTACCTTTGAAACAGGGATAATAATAGTACCGTCAGGTGATGTGATGGGCTCGCCGATGATAGTGTTTACATCTACCATACTCTTGATTTTATCCAGTGTTGTGTCCATAAGTCCGTTGATAGGATGCTGTTTGGGAAGTTCGCTCATTTTTTATTCTCCTTTGCGTGTTTGGGATTTTTGCTGAGTGTGAGAAGCAGGTTTTCTGCTTCAACGCCGCTTTCAACAAGCATGGCAATCAGTTTTGTAACCTTGATGGTTGCCACTGCGTTTGCCACAACCGATGAATCGGCACCCTCTGTAAAATCGGGGTTAATCTGTACATCAAGTTCCTTGTATTCGGCCACATTCTCAAGGATTGCGCCGACAATAGGATAAACTATCGAATTTGCCCAACCGTAGATAATTGCAGTGTCGGCTGCATCTTCACCTACCACATTGAGCTTTATCTCAAGTTTTCTAAGAGTTGCCCTCTTGAGAAAACTGACAAGCAGATTCCATGTGTTTTTGATTGTAAGTTTCAGTACGTTGAGGAAACCCACAAGACCTTTTTCTTCATAGATTCCCTGCAGGGTTACCTCCTCTTCCCAGTTAAGGTCTTTACCTTTGCTGAGGAGTTTTTCTTCACGGAGGTATTTGTTTGATTCCTCTTCAGGTGCAATAACATACACAAGCCACAGATAGTGTGCAGTGCAACGAAGCACCTGCTCTGTGTCGTCATAATGCACCTTAACGGTAACATTCAGGTTAAACAGCACCACAATGAGTATTATCACTGCAGCAACTGCAATAAGTGCATATATCAAGGGTATCCTCCCCTATTTGCCACTAAAATTATTCTTCAGGCTTTGTGGCTTCTTCTATAATTTCACCTACAGTGGCGGCAATCATTGCATCCTGAGGAGCACCCTCCTCTGAAGTCTCATCAGCATCTTCAGTCTCATCTGCACTGAAAACACTGAGCTGAGCATCGTCGCCTGCCTCTTCACCCTGAGGCTTTTCACCTTCAGATGCAGGAATCTCAGGAAGTTGCGACAAGTCTGTGATTCCGAAACAACGAAGGAAATTTTCGGTTGTACCATAAACAAGAGGTCTGCCGGGAAGTTCCAGTCTGCCTTTTTCTTCAATCAGATCTTTGGCGGTAAGGCTTCCGATAACACCTGAGCAGTCAACACCTCGCACCTGCTCCACAAAAGCTTTGGTAACAGGCTGGTTGTATGCCACAACAGCAAGAACTTCCATAGCCGCCTGAGAAAGGGGTGTGTTACGGCGTAAATCCATAACAGTACGTATCTGGGGAGCATACTCCTCGGCAGATACCATCTGGTAAGAATCATCAAGTTTTATAATTGTTATTCCACGTGATGCCTTCACATATTCCTCCAAAAGCTCGTCAGCGTATTTTCTGACCTGCTTATCGGTAAGTTCCAGCGCCTGTGCCATTCTTCCGATTGATACAGAAGAACCATTGGCAAAGAGTATTGCCTCAATAGCATTTTTTATGTTAAGTTCACTCATCGTCTGTTCTCCTCTATCATTGTGACAGTGGCATCGTCACCATCACCGTCAATGATAATTCGTTTGCCCTTTACAAGTTCAAGCACTGCAAGGAATGTTGCCACAAGGTCACTCTTGCCGTTGCATGCCTCAAACAGTTCACCGTAACGCACATTGTTTTTGTGCCAGAGTTTTCGCATAACACGGATAATACGTGAACTTACAGGGATAATCTTTTTCTCTACAATTCCCGAGAAAGCTTCTCTCTTCGGAGGTAGTTTTCTTTTTCCCCTGCCCACTGCGTTGATGTAGGCTTTTGCTATATCTGAAGACGGATGAATTCTGTTGTATGTAAGGTCAAACTCCACAGGAGAAGCCTCGCGGCAGAATCTGTCAAAGCTAACCATAGGTGCAAGCTTTGCAGCCACAGCACGACAAAGCTGATACTCAATCAACTGACCCTGAAGTTCGGTTTTCAGCTGTTCAGCCTCTTCCTCGTGCTTGGGTAAAAGCATAAGGGATTTTATGTATACAAGTCGGGACGCCATCTCAAGAAACTCTGAGGCTATATCCATATCCTCACTCTGCATGGCTGTTATCTGCTCCATATATTGTTCAAGAAGCAGTGAAATCTCAATATCGCAGATATCTATTTTATTTTTTGAAATAAGCAGAAGCAAAAGGTCAAGGGGACCTTCAAAAACAGGCAGTTTATACTGCAACTGTGTGGTATTCTGCACAACTCACCGCCTCCTTTCAAGCAGTTTAAGTTTACTATGCAAGGTATAATCAGGTTATCATTGTATATAACCAATACATAACAGATGAAGAAAGGTTCTCAATCAAACCGTCCGGTCTGCCAACTGTGAGGAAAGCCAAAGCAATCAGAACTGCTGTGATTTTCATATAATGCTTTTCCAGAAAAGCTGATGCCTTTTCAGAAAGAAGTGTTTTAATCAGATCACCCATATCAAAAGGGATAAGGGGTAAAAATGCAATTATTGCTGAGTTGAAGCATAATCTTGAGAGATAATAAATCGCAGAATAAACAGACTGATAAGCATAAACATACACAGGAGCCCCCGCCACAGGAACGGTTGCGGTTTCTACGTCAAAGAGTTTCATTTGTCTGAGGAATACGTAAAAGAAAAAGAAAACCAGAGCGGCTGCAATATATACAAATATTCCTGTGCAGGCAATAAAAAGCATATTCTGTTTAGGTCTTTTAAGTTTTTTTGAATCGAAAATAACAGGCTTTGCAAATCCTGTCTGCAGAACAACAACAGACAAAAGGGAGAGCCAGGAAAAACTGCTGAGAAACCCTTTTTTTGGAAGTTCGTCCCCATCACTGATAGTTTTACAGGAAAACTTTGCCAAACTGATTTTCAGATTGTTGTGTACGGGGTTCACCACAAAGATAAAAACAACAACTGAAATCAGAACAGCAAGTATCAGAGACAGCCTCTGAGGAATATTCAAAGAACCTTCGGTCAGGATATGGATTATTTCATACATAAATATCAGCCTCCGCTGAAATCAGATATTAAAGAAGAAACAAAGTTTCAGAAGTGCAGGTGTGAAAACATCCATAATGAAATCAAGTGCACCGGAAAACGAAAGAAGAATTACAATCAGAAAAGAGTATCTCTCGTATCTGTAAATAAAGTTCACGGCTCTGTCGGGCAGGAATATTGAAAGCACTCGGCTGCCATCAAGAGGAGGAATGGGAATCAGATTGAAAACTGCCAGGGAGCAGTTGATATAAACATAGTAAAACAGAAACTCCCAGATGAAAG
>JAZQHL010000100.1:0-17722 GCA_045540595.1 Ruminococcus sp. | reverse complement strand
GTTCGTTTTGACTTCACTCACTTCTCTGCTATGACCGCAGAGGAGCTTGCAGAAGTTGAGGCTCTTGTAAATAAATTCATCTTCAGCGCAATTGACGTTGTAACCCGTGAGATGCCCATTGCTGAGGCTAAGGAAATGGGTGCAATGGCACTTTTCGGTGAGAAGTACGGTGACGTGGTACGTGTAGTAAATGCACAGGGCTGCTCTGTTGAACTTTGCGGCGGTACTCACGTTGACAATACTGCAAAACTTGGACTCTTCAAAATTCGCTCAGAAGGCTCTGTTGCTGCAGGTGTACGCCGTATTGAGGCACGTACTGGTGAAGGTGTGCTTGAGATGATCACAAACCTTCTCGGCACAATCGCACAGTGCTCACAGACTCTTAAGGTAAGCAATGTAAAAGACCTTCCTGCAGGCTGTGAGAAACTTATGGACGAACTCAAGGCTAAGGATAAGAAGATTGCAGAACTTGAGAATCAGATTGCTATGAGCAGAATTTCAAGCCTTACAGAAAAGGCTGTTGAGGTTGAGGGCATTAAGGTATTCGTTGAGAAAATCACTGACGCAGATGCTGATATGCTCCGCAATATGTGCTCAATGGTAACAGATAAATTTGCAAACGCTGTTATACTTATTGCAGGAGTAAACGGTGAGAAGCTTACACTGTGCTGTGCTTGCGGTAAAGAGGCAATTGCAAAGGGTATCAAGGCAGGTAATGTTGTTAAGGCAGCAGCAGTTGTTACAGGCGGTAACGGCGGTGGTAAGCCCGATATGGCTATGGCAGGCGGTAAGGATATCTCCAAGGTAGAAGAAGCCTTAGCATCTGTAATTGATACAGTAAAGTCCACACTCGGTTAACAAAACAGCCTCCCTTGCCTGATGGAGAATCCGCCGAAGGCGGTGAGGGATTAACCAATAAAATATAAATAAAAGGTTCCGACTTTGAAATAAGAGTTGGAACCTTTTTTACTGCAATTAAACAGACAGTTGATTTATTATATTATGCGTTTATTGTGAAAATATCCGAATAGTGCTAAAATCAAGATGTAAAGAGACCTGTTTGTTATATTCAACAAATCCGAGAGTTTACATTTGTGTAGTCTAATTCTTGTGTTTTCCTGTTTGGATATGATAGAATTAAATTGTAAGAAATAATCTTGAAGGAGGATTTATTATGACAAGAAAAATCACAAGCTTTTTACTTGCATTTCTGATGCTTATTTCAGTTTGTGTTATAGGCACAGGCACAGTATCAGCAGACACTGCAGACTTGCCCCCTGTCAAGGAAGGCTGTAACCGCTATTTCTTCCTTATGCCCGACGATTGGAACAACGAGTATACTGATACAGCAGGAATATACTGGTGGGAGGGTACAGACGCCTGTACCGCTTGGCCCGGTTACAAGGCTTACAAAGCAGATACAGACAATGTGTATTACTACGATGTGCCAAAAGATGTAGAGGTTATTATTTGGAACAACTACGTTGACGGCGGTGCTGATAAAACTCAGGATATATATAATGCTCAACAACAGACAGTTAACATCGGCACAGTATGTTACGACCCCGAAGAAAATGAGTATTATCCCGACGGAGTTCCTTCTTTTGATGGTATGATATTTGTCATTGACCCTGACAAAATCTCAACAAGCGTTATGGCAGGTAATATTGCTTGGGAGGGCGACTGGTTTTATTACTACGGCAATGGTGAATACGGCACAGAAAATCCCGATGTAAGCCTTGAGGATTTACCTCCTGTGAAGGAAGGCTGTAACCGTTATTTCTTCCTGCTTCCCGAGGAGTTGAAAAACGAATACACAAGCACAGCAGGTATCTATTGGTGGGAAGGCACCGATGCCTGTACTTCCTGGCCCGGTTACGAGGCTCACAAAGCAGATGCAGAAAATGTGTACTACTACGATGTACCAAAAGATGTAGAGGTTATTATTTGGAACAACTACATTGACGGCGGTGCTGATAAAACTCAGGATATATATAATGCTCAACAACAGACAGTTAACATCGGCACAGTATGTTACGAGCCCGAAGAAAATGAGTATTATCCCGACGGAGTTCCAACATTCGACGGTATGATATTTGTCATTGATTTTGACAAAAGCTCAACAAGTGTTATGGCAGGCAAACTCTATTTGGAAGGTGACTGGTTCTACTATTACGGCAACGGTGAGTACGGTACCGAGGAACCTCTGGTTGACTTCGAGGATTTACCCGAGGTTGAGGTTGGCTGTTACCGCTACTTCTTCCTTATGCCTGATGATTGGTACAACGAATATACCGACACAGCAGGCATTTTCTGGTGGGACGGCTCTGCAACTCCCGATGAGTGGCCCGGTTACAAAGCCCACAAAGCAGATGCCCCAAATGTGTATTACTACGATGTTCCCAGAAATGTTATCGCGATTATTTGGAATAACAATATTGATGGCGGTACCGATAAAACAGCAGACATATATTCAGCCTCTATGCAGACAAAGAATATAGGAACTGAGTATTACGAGCCGGGGGAAAGCGAAGTATATCCCGAGGGTCTTCCCAACTTTAATGGAATGATTTATGTCATTGAGGATATCTATACCGCCACAGGACCATACACTCCGCAAATTGTATATTATGGCGAATGGCACTACTACTTCGGAAACGGCGAATACGGCACAGATGTTGAAAAGGATGCAAGAGCATTAAAGGCTATGTATCCCGACAATAACTATGACTATATGACCGATATTGTACCTTACTTCTATCCCGATAGATTCGAGGGTAAAGCAGGCTTGCCCTGGCATATGTTTAACACTCTGTATGCTCACAAGGATAGTGCAGATTCAGCCCCCGATTATGTGGTGTTTGAGGCTTGCGTAGGCGTTGCAGACACAGCATTTATTACAAGGCAGTTCGGAGATTATCTGGTAACTCACAACGAGATTCACAGCCTTTATGAACTCAGCCACTTTGTATATGTGCCCTCAGAGCAGAAGATTTACACACTGAAAGAAGCCTGGGAGAAAGAAGACCTTGATATTCTTCCTGCTTTTGAATCAGGCAAGGTCGGCAGACACAGAGGTGACGCAAACCTTGACGGAAGTTTCAACATTAAAGACGCTACATATATTCAGAAGTATCTTGCTCAGTTTGACGGCTTTGAAAACACAGGCTTTATGAATTACGATGGTGATATTGATGTAACAATCAAAGACGCCACCGCTATCCAGAAAGCCATTGCAGGTATTTCAGAATAACAACATAACAAAAAACAGCTCCGACTATTTCAGTCGGAGCTGCTTTGTTTTATCAGGTTTTAATTCTCTTTAGAACCTTTGTAAAGAAGTACACAAGTGCTGTTTCAATGGGTACAGCAATCAGGCATTTTATGGCTCTTGTGCCTGCCATAACCCAGAAGGCTTTCTGGAATTGTATCAGAAGCCACAGTGAGCCCAAGGGTACTTCTACCGCGAAGTTAATCACCAATTCGCAGATAACAAGTTTCAGAAGAAGCTTGCTGTCTTCTTTGTAAAGAAACAGTCCGTAAAGCAGACCAACCAGTATGCCGTTGAGAGTCCAGCCGAAAAAGTATCCGCCCATAGGTACCAGCAGGAAACTTATGATATCTCCCAGTCCGCCCACAATCATACCGCACACAGGTCCGAAGAGCATTGATGCAATGGCAATGGGCAGAAAAGCAAAGCCCACCTTTGCATTGGGTGTGATTGCAAGGCTGAAGTTTGCAAAGTAACCCACAACAACACGCAGGGCAAGGAGCATTGCACACAATGCCACACCCTTAACACTTGAGAGCTCCTTTGCAGAGTCTCTGAATTTTGCACACAAACAGTTCATTATAACGACCTCACTTGTTTGTACGCCGTTTGAAAAAGAAAAAAGGACAGAACACAGAGGTTCTGTCCCAAAGCTTCTTCATAAACAGCGGGATGCGAAAGTTGTACCGCAGATTTGAAAATCCTTCGTCCTGCAGGCAACTCCCCGTCCCACAGGCACTTCACGCACAACTTCTACTCTGTATCAGTTAATGTATTTATTATATCACTTAGTTTGCATTTGTCAATTAAGACCTTTGATGAGCACACTCAGGGGTTTGTAAATGAATATGGTAATAAAGGAAACCACAAAAGCCTTGATAAGGTTAAAGGGCAGAACGCACACAAGGCAAAGCTCAAACACTGTGTCAACAAAAGGCAGGAATTCGGGTACCTGGCTCAGAATATCCTCAATAGACATCATCTTTGTGTAAAGCGGAATCATCACAAACGCATTCAGGAAGGTTGCAAGCACAGACATAAGCACACCGCTTACAAGCAGTGCCACAATGGCTCTGCCTTTGGTTTTGTGGCGTCTGTAAATAATGGAGGCAGGCACAACAAAAATGCAGCCCAGAACAAAGTTTGATAGTTCACCGATACCCATTGAAGGATTCATGGGATTAACAAACAGCATAACAAGACTTCGTACAAGTTCAATGATAACACCTGCCACAGGGCCCATACTGAAAGCACCGATCAACGCAGGTAAATCAGAAATATTGAATCTGTAGAAACTGGGGGCAATGAAGGTGGGAAATTCAATGTAGGTGAGGATAGTTGCACAGGCCGCAAGCATAGCACAGCTTACAATATTCCTTGTGGTGAAAAATCCCTTTTTCTTTTTGTCATTTGCCAGTTCGCTCATAAGAAAACCTCCCTTGTAATCAAAAAAGTCCCTGCGAAATCCGCAGGGACTGATTTTTAAGATAAGTTGCAAGATTTTGTATGATATAGTATATAAATCTTGCCTTTCATCTTTTCTCATCCGGACTATACCGTCGGCACAGGATTTTCACCTGTTCGGCACCGAACAACTCAGTGCTTGCGGGCTTTACCGCCGGTGGGGAATTTCACCCCGCCTCAAAGACTTCTAATATATATTATTACTTTAAAGAATATTTGTCAATAGTTTTTTGAATATTGCTTTGTAGGGACGACCATTGGTCGTCCGTTGAATTATAGTTGAGGTTGTAGGAGTACTGCTCGCTCCTACGCAAATAAAAAACAAGCCCCGCATTATCTGCAAGGCTTGTTAAGTTCAAGTTCTATGATATCGTGGTGGGGAACTCTGTCCTCCTCGGGGGGCAGTTTCATATAATCACCGAAAGGAATCTTCAGGTAATCATCGTAGTTTTTCATTGCAAGGAATTTTCTTCCTTCAAACTCAAGCTCCACTGTTCCGCCTTCATAAATGTGTCTGGGATAAACCTTTTTCATAAAGTAAAATCCTGCACATAATTCAGCAACATTGGGACTTTCGTCAAAGCTGTAACGGGTCATACGCTTTTCAGCATAACGCCAGATTTTGTATCTTATTTTGTGTCCTTTGAAAATTCCAAGCAGAACCTTACTGCCAAAGGCAAGCAATCCGCCCTGGTTTTTAGGAACAATCTGAGAGCGGAAGAGAGAGTAAACCATAGTCCAGAAATACTGGATATATCTTGCAAATTTACCCTCGGCCAGACCGTCAATGGGGAAGATATCAAGAGGCAGACCGTGAGGCATCTGAAGGTCTTTCTGATATTCCTTTATGAGTGTGTGGTCGGTGTCGCTGATTACAGCAAAGATATTGCCCGAGTAACTTTCAAAGTCGGAGTCGTCTACAAGCACAAATCTTTCACTGGGATTCTCTTTTCTGTAAAGTTCAAGGAACTTTTCATAGTCAGGTCTGGGCATCAGCACATCTGCGTCGTCGTCCCAAGGAATAAAGCCCTTGTGTCTCAGTGCACCAATAAGGCAGCCGCCGCACAGGTAGTATGTAAGTCCGTGTTTACGGCAGAACTCATCAAAGAAAATTAACCCCTCAAGTTCACAAAGCTGAAGCTCCCGAAGCTGTTCAGGTGTCAGTTTAAGAATCTGTGCCATATCATCACCCGATAGTGTTTTCTGTTTCGTCAGGTGTACGTCTGTTATTTATCATAGTCTGACGAACTTCTTCAATGCGCTTGTAGGGCTTGTCTCCCAGTTTTCTTTTCCAGAAAGGCATTCTGAGAAGTCCTACCAGTGTGCCTACACCGTATGCGATATGCAGAACAGGGAAGAGCACAGGAAGCACAAAGAACTGGGGCTGGAATTTCTTTGTCATAAAGCAGCCTACAGTGTTTGTAAAATCAAACATTCCGTACGCAAGGCAAAGGAACATAAGGGGATAAACGTATCCGAAACAGGCTATTGCTATGAAGAGCAGAAGAGCCATAAGAAAAGCAAAGGGAACAAAGTGGAAGTAAGACAGACAACCTCTGCATACACCGAAGGTGAGACCTATCCAGTAGCCGTTGCCGTACTTCTGCTTAATCATATGTCTGAAGGTGTTTCTTGTGTGCTGGAAAGAGATAATGTCAGGGCAACTGCACATTTTGTAGCCTGCCTGACGGATTCTGTAGTGAAGTTCATTGTCCTCAGTGCGGCCAAGACTCTCGTTGAAGCCGCCTACTTTCTCAAACACTTCACGTCTGTATGCAGCGTGGAAAAGGGAATCGTGGTATTCCTTCTTCTCTGTGGGGCGTCTGTACTCGGCAATGGAACTGCCGAACAAGGATTCCTCAGCTGCAAGAAGTGTCAGTTTCCAGGGGGTTTCGTTGTCAACAATATTCGGTCTGCCGCCGCCTACAATATCCTCGCCTTCCTCAAGATTATCAACACATCTTCTGATGAAATCTCTGGGAATCTGCGCGTGTGCATCTATGCGGATAATCACATCACCTGTTGCTTCGCACAGAGCACAGTTCCAGGCGCTTGCCTGTCTGAGTTTGTCGTTCTGCACAATAGACACACGTCTGAATTTGTAGTCGGTATTTTTGAAATCCTCCATCATGGAGCGGGTTTTGTCTGTAGAGTTGCTGTCTACAAGCACAACCTCAATGTCCTGATGCGGATAGGTCTGGTCTGCAATATTCCGGAACAAACCGTTGAGAACTTTTTCTTCGTTATATGCAATTACACACAGTGAAACCAACATATTTTTACTCATCCTTATTTTCTGATTGATGATACAGTGCGATTATCCATTTGGCTGATGTAGAAAGAGAAGTTAGTACGTAAGGTGCTACAAACAGACAAGGAAAAATCAGGATACAACTGAGTATCCAGGGAAATAGTGACAGAATCAGTTTCATAACACTGCCTTTGAACTTCTGCATATATGTGCAGGAGAGAGTGCAAAGTTCACCGATACTTAAGCTTTCATCTTCAAAGTAGAGGAAAAAGCAGAGGAAATATCTGATGCAAAGCTTTGCAAAAAGCAGTATTCCGCCAAATAACAAGGCGTAAACTATAAAATACCATATATTGTCAGAAAAAGCAAGTTTATCTTTATCGGCGGTTTCCTGAGAAATTGCAATGAATCCGATGTAGAAGGGCATAAAGCACACAATTGCCTGCCAGAGACAACGGAGAAGTACACCGAAGAAAACGCCCAGTGAGCGGAAATATCTTTTTCCGATGTAATAGAAAAGCTCAGAAAACTCTGCAGTCTGATTCTTTGTTAAAACATAGAAGAATCTCACAAGCCCCATAATAAGGGGAACAATCAGCACCATTAAGGGAAGAAGTAATGTGCTTGTTACCGTGCTTTCTGCAGAAGCCTCTTCACCGAGAATCTGTGAAAAACCTGCTATTTCGTAAAGAGGCTCAATTAATTCATAAACCAGTAAATCCAGACCGGATAAAAGGTAAAGAACAGCCATTACAACAGCCAGCACAACCAGCACGGCAGATACCGCCATAGCCCAGTTGTTGTTGCCAAGGGCTGCTTTTGCCTGAAGTTTTATTTTTTTTTCAGGACTCATAACCAAAAGACTCCTTTGTTTCTGTTTTTTAGCAAATGCTTACTCTGCAGTGTACATTCTGTACATAGCCTCAAGGCAAATCTGGGCGTGTTTCCAGAAGTTTTCCTCGTTTATGCCTTCGTTTGAGTTGTGAAGTCTTGCATCTTCACCGGGGAAAACAGGTCCGAAAGCAACACCGTTGCCGCCCAGTTTTCTTGCGTAAGTACCGCCGCCTGTAGAGTACATCAGAGGAGCCTCACCCATAACTTCGGTGTAAGCGTCCTTCAGAATACCGATAACAGGCTTTGTATCATCAAGGCACAAAGGAAGAGTGTGAGAGAGAATCTTAACATCAACATTCTCATACTCTGCAGCCTTCTTTACTCTTCTGATAAGCTCCTTGCCTCCAAATGTAACAGGGTAGCGGATATCAATAGTAGCCTTTGCCTCGGTTTCATCAATCCTGATTGTAGAAAGGCAAGCGGTCAGAGCACCTGACTGGGAGTCACGCATTTTCATACCCAGTGAAGTACCGTCGTACTCAAGTTTTATGTGAGTATTGATAAAGGAGCACAGGTCGCCTAAAGACTCCAGTGAGAAGTTTGCAGCCAGCAGGTCAACAAGCTCAAGAATTGCGTTAAGTCCCAGATGAGGCTCGCAAGCATGAGCCGCCTTGCCGCGGCTTATAATCATAAGTCCGTCAATGGTGTATCTGAACTCAAAGTTACCGTTTTTTGCATCAGCAAGACGCATAAGCTGATGGTCGTCATTTTCGTTGCAGTAAAGGAGACAGTATGCACTGTCAGGCACAGCATTTGTGGCGGTTCCACCCTTGAGTTCTGTCAGCAGGGAAGCATTATGATTCTTTGAACTGATCTCAAGCTGAAGAATACCTTTTTCAGCCGAGCAGATTCCGTAGCCCGAATCGGGAGTAAAGGACATATCAGGCATAGCCTCTTTGCCAAAGTATGCCACAACATCAGTCATACCAACCTCTTCATCTGTGCCGAAAATTGCACGCAGAGTGTTGTTTCCCACAACACCTTCGTCCTTGAGAATTTTAAGGCAGTACAGGGTAATCAGTGCAGCACCCTTGTCATCTGCAACACCTCTGCCAAGAAGTTTACCGTCTCTGATTGTAAGTTCAAAGGGCTCACAATCCCAGTGCTCGCCTGCAGGTACAACGTCAAGGTGTGTCAGAGTTGCACACAGTTTGCCTCCGTTTCCAAGTTCTGCGTGGCCTGCCTTGTTATCAATGTTCTTTGTAACAAGACCAAAACTCTCTGCTTTTTTCAGCATCCAGGCAAGTGCTTCTCTGCACTTTGCAGGATTTTCGGAATACACAGAGCGGATACGCAGAAGTTCGTCAAGGTCTCTGAGAATATCGTCTTTATATTCAAGTATTTTTGCACCAAAATTCATATTGCGCCTCCTGAAAAAAGGTAAAAATATCTTTACCAATTTGTTTCATTAGTATATAATACTCTATAGTATACCACATCTGTTTACAAAATGCACCATTTATTTTGATAAGAGGTAAATTTATGAGTAACTTTTTTGCAATGCTCTCCAGAATGAGATATATTAACCGCTGGGGACTTATGAACAATACCCGTGAAGAGAATATCAGTGAGCATAGCCTTGAGGTGGCAATGCTCTCCCACGCACTTGTCACTATTGCCAACGAGCGTTTTGGTGCAAACCTTTCTGCAGACCGTGCCGCGGTAATGGGAATATTCCACGATGCAGGCGAGATTATCACCGGTGATATGCCTACTCCCATCAAGTATTATAACGACGATATCCGCAAAGCCTATCAGCAGATTGAGGTTGTTTCCGAGCAAAGTCTTCTTGCTATGCTGCCTGAGGATATCCGTCATATTTACGAGCCTCTCATTGATTCTTCAAAGGCTGATGAGGAACTGAAAGCATATGTCAAAGCCGCAGACAAGCTCTCTGCTCTTATCAAGTGCATCTGTGAAATCCGTATGGGAAACACAGAGTTCCAGAAGGCGGAGCGTACTATCCGTGAATCCCTCAGCAATACAGACCTTTCTGCTCTGAGAGTGTTTATGGAGGAATTCCTGCCTGCTTACGAACTTACTTTAGATGAACTTGAGTAATTCTGTGTGAAATTGCAGTGAACAGTTTTTGACGATTATTGGAATATTTTCTTAACACTTCTGTATTTCCGCATAAATCCTGCAGATAATTCTATAAAGGAACAATAACTAAAAGGTACAGCAGTATAATAATAAGAGTTTTGTAAGTTAATAACCAACTTTTCATTGTTTTCGGAGGGGTTGAACGTGGCAGATAACGACCGCCGTAACAGAACTGATTACTACGATGATTATGGTGATAACTACGGCACAGCTTCACGCAAAAAGCGCAGGTATTCTGACAGTGACGAGGAATATCCCGTAACCGCCCGTTATGCACCTTACTTCAATAATTACGGTGACGGCACCGAAGAAGGCGAGAGTGAAGAAATCTACTCTCACAGCAATCATTCTCAAAGAAGCCGTCACAAAAATCACAGACCATCACCGCACAAAAAGAAAAAACGCAGTTTCAAACGAGGAATCTGTGTCTTGCTTGCAGTCCTGCTCTTCATTGCAGGGGGTGCCTGCCTTGCTTTTTATGTGATGCTTGACCCTATAAACTACGTTGAAATTGACAAGCCTTCCAATTACCTGTCAGAAGGGGAAGAGGGCACAGCAGGAGAGCTTCTCAGTGATAAAAAAGTTCTCAATATTATGCTTTTCGGTGTTGACGAGGATTCCTCGGAATTCGGCAGAAGTGACACAATGCTTCTGCTTTCCATCGACAGCCGACACAAAAAACTCAAGATGACCTCCTTCCAGAGGGACACCTTCGTTTATGTGCCCGACCCAGAAGGCTCTTATCACACAAAACTTACGAACGCTTTCAGCTATGGGGGAGTACCCCTTGCTGTCAGCACAATAGAAGCCAATTTTGGCATACAGATTGACCGCTACGCCACAGTGAATTTTGAAACCTTCAAAGCCATAGTGGATATTCTTGGCGGAGTAGAAATCGAACTTACAGACCGTGAGATTCTTTACATCAACTGTCAGATTGCCCAGAATCATCAGACCGAGTATCTGGACGCTGTTGCAGGTTTGGTTACGCTCAATGGTCAGCAGGCTCTGTGGTATGCCAGAAACCGAGGCGGAGATGTTATAAACGGTGTTGAATTTTACGAAGGCACCGATTGGGACAGAACAGAGCGTCAGCGAAAGTTTCTCACCGCTGTTATAGACGATATGAAATCAGCAAGTCTTGGTGAGATTGTATCCATCGTCAATCAGGTGGGTCCTTATATAACAACAAACCTTAATAAAACCGAGATAATGTCTCTGGTTGCAAATTCTCCTGCATATCTCAGATATTCTGTGGAACAGTGCTCAATGCCCTCTGAAGGAAACTGGGGGTATGAGGATAACTTTGCAGGTAATGTTATCTATGTCTATGACTGGGAAAGTGCCCGCAGCGACCTTGCTCAGTTTATATATGAAAACTGATTGGAACAATAATTAAACCTTTTACAAAAAAGGAGTGCAGTATATGAACAATAAGGATAATATGGAATTTGTTGACATCAACAGCCGCAGAACTTCCGATTCCAAAAACCGCGGCACAAGAGTAGAGCGCAGGGAAGCTCAGAAGCAGAAAAAGATTGCAATGACAATCCGAATTGTTGCAGTTGTTCTGGCTTTTGTTTTCGTATTTGCAGGCAGTCTTTGCCTTTACGGTTACAAAACCCTCAACTCTTTCGGCTACGAAGACCTGCCCGATAAGCCTCAGGCAACAGGTACACCTGATGCAACAGGCCAGCCTTCAGCCGAGGATCTGCAGTTTGATAATGACTCATCAGGCTCACTTCTCAATGACCCCTACGTGCTCAATATTATGCTTTTCGGTACAGACAGATACGGTGATGAGGGTCTGAGTGATACAATGATTCTTCTCTCAATCGATAACCGTCACAATAAAATCAAGATGACATCTTTCCTCAGAGATACTTACATCTCAATTCCCAACGTTACTTCCCATAAACTCAACTATGCTTACGCAGTAGGCGGTGCAGGCCTTTCTATCCAGACAATCGAGTCCAACTACGGAATCCAGATTGACCGCTATGCAACCGTTAACTTCTCCACCTTCAAGGAAATTGTTGATATTATGGGTGGTGTTGAGCTTTATGTAACAGGGGAAGAAATTGATTACATCAATGCTCAGATTGCACATAACGGCCAGTCCGAGTATCTCTATGCTTCTGAAGGTATGGTAACTCTCAACGGTCAGCAGGCTCTGTGGTACGCCAGAAACCGAGGCGGTTACTACAACGGAATGTCTTTCTCAGGCGATGACTGGGACCGTACAGACCGTCAGCGTAAGTTCATTGAAGCTGTTATCACAAATCTCAAGGAAGAAGCAAGCCTTACAGAAATAGTTCAGATTGTAAACAAGGTGGGTCCTATGGTTACAACTAACCTGAAGAAAACTGAGATTCAGTCCCTTGTTTCAAATGCTATGACATATCTCACCTATGATATCGAGCAGTGCTCAATGCCTTCCGACGGCAACTGGAGCTACGGCTATAACGAAGCAGGCTCGGTTATCCTTGTGGATGACTGGTATCAGGTGCGCCGTGACCTGGCAACCTTTATCTACGAAGAACTTGTTTCAACCTCCTCATACTGATAAATCACAACCGATGGCTTAGCTGTCGGTTGTTTTTTTGCGCAAAAAAACCTCCCTTTTCCAAGGGAGGTTAATTGTTTTTCAGGACATCAGGGCAAAGACTGCACAGGTGTCGTCTCTCAGTTTGAATCTGGGATAACTGTTGCACTCAGGGTCTTTATCCTGTAGTTCAAACAGTTGTCCGCAAAGAGTGGAAAGCTTATTCTCACTCATTGCAAGGTGAAGCTGTGAAAAATCACTGTATGCTCCGAAAACTTCAGATAACTGAGCAAAGCCGTCAGAAAAAACAGAAACAGACTCTGCATCCTCAAGGGGAATCTGCAGTTTGCAGGCAAAATCTACACCATCTGCAAAGGGGTCAAGTATGTGATAACCTTCAGGTTTGTTCTTGAGGCTTCTGTGCTTGATCAGCAGGTCTGTGCAAAGGGCTTTTGCTTCTTTTACATCAATCCCTGTTTCTTTATGGAGTCTTGCCATTTTCTCAATGACAATGCCGTCAAGGTGTGACAGGGCAGGACTGTTGATCCAACGGGTATTTCCGTCTTTTGTTTTCACAACACCCACACAGTCACCAAGACCGTAAAACTCAAGAAAATCGCCAACTATACGGAAAAGAGCAATACCTGCAGAGGGGCTGTCATCGGGAACAGAAAGTCCTTTTTCTTCTGCGCCTTTTAAGTATTCCTCTTTTATGGGGGCAAGGATTTCTTTCAGAATTACTTCTGTGGAGCGGTTGTCTTTTTCTGAAAGTTTAAGGTTTAAACCTTCCTTAACCTTCTGTGCAAACCAGTGTGCATCAGACTCAGGGTGAACAAGGTTTATACCTGTCAGACAAGATGCTCCGTCCAGCGCAAATATGAAGTTTTCACCGAAACCGATTGCGTCTTCGCAAGGTCCCTTTGACCCTGCCACGCAAATACTGTCTTTTATAACCAGCAAAGGAATATTCCTCCTGCAATAAGTATTAATCCCATAGCAAATACTATGTAGTTACGGATACTTTCTTTCTTTTCAAATCCGTGAAGAATAACGCCGAAACCTGCATATACTCCAAGCAGAGCACCCATCAGTACCACAAGCAGACCTGCAATGGATACAACAGAGAAATCTTCCAGAGCAAGAGCAATGTCAATGCCGCCGATCGTGAAGCTGATGATACCTGCAAACAGACCGATGAATTCGATACTCTTGTTTTTAGATTTATTCACTTCATCAATGAAAACCTTCTGCTGTTTTTCCATCTCAGCCTGAATCTGGCTTTTGGTAAGTTCGTTCAGATGCCTGTTGTTGATTTTCTGTAAGTGCATACGGTAATTGCCTATACGCAACGCATAGTCTGCTTTGTTTGACTCTTCGTCATCAATGGCTTTGTTGATGAATATCAAGGCATCTCTGTGATTTCCGCTCAGAGAAAGCAGTCTTGCTTTTGTGCAGTAGAACTTTGCGTATGTGCTTTCAATGAGTATTGCTTTTTCAACTGCTTCCATTCCAATTTTCAGCCATTTTGTACGCCATTCGATACCCATATCCTTTTCAACATCAAATTCAGCGTCTTCAAAAAGGGTAGCAACTGTATCTGCAAGAGCGTGCTGGATACCTGCATTTTCCGGAATATTCTTTGTGTTTTCATAAGCCAGATTAACAATTCTGTCGTAGTCTGATTTAATAAAATCATCGTCAAGCAGACTCAGAAGTTTGAGGTGATTGAAAAATACGTGATGGCGGAACTTGCCTTCGTAAACGGAAATAAGTTTTCTTTCATCTGAACGGTTGCAGGTCCTTCTTGCAATATTACACAGTACACAGAAAGCGGCGAAAGCCACTTTGTCATAAGAATCATTTTTTGCAAGGTCTTCCGCCCATTTGGGTAAGTCTTTATTCTGGTTTTCTACCATACAAATGGTGACTATGTCCTTTTCAAACTTTCTTTCTTTTTCGTCAGGGAGTTTATACAGAAAAGTACGGAGTTCAACTTTACTGTGCATTATATATTCGTTTTTCTTTTCTTCTTTGCTAGTATCACTATCTGAAATTGTGATTTCAGGGGTTTTGTTCTCTTCCATTATATTCTCTCCTTATACCAGTGTGAATTCCAGGTGGGCAGGTACCGCATCAAGGGTGATTTTTTCTTTGTCAATCTGTTTTATGTTGCCGTAAAGCTTTCCGAAAATCAGTATCTTCTGTCCGCACTTCTGGCTCATAAGTCTGCCCGATTTTATCTCAGGTCTGAACACAATATCCATTGCGCTGCTGCCTGCAGTGAAACGCCAGGGTTTGTCGGGTCTGTCTTCGTTTCCTTCTGCTTTTACAGAGGCAAACTTATGCACCCTTCCGTCCAGAAAATAGCAGTTTTCTGTTCCTTGAGAAGCATCTCCAAGTCCGCCTGCAAGGCAAAGTGAAAACTTTCTGCCATCAATGGTAGTATCAGCATAAAGTGCGTGATAATAAGCCTTGTCGTTAATAGAAAACCTCTGCCAGTCAAGGAAAGCCACCGTTTTGTCTGCGGTCAGATTATACTCGGCTCCGCCGCAACGCACAACTCCCGAGGCTGCCATGGAAGGCATAAACCTTTTCAGGAAGAATCCCCGTCTGTTATTCTTTGTGGGAATCAACACATTCAGACTTTCGTCAATGGTATCCTCAAGCATAATGTTGATGTAAAGATTCTTGTCCTTACAGAAGTTTACAAACTCACAGCGGATATATCTTTTCAGCGCTGTGTTTGAAAAATTCATACCCACCCTTGCGTCAGTAAAGGTTACATCTCCGTTTTTGCTGGAAGAGGGCATATCAAGCCGTCCGAAAGACATATATTTCTTTAGTGTCCTTGCGTCAATTGTACCTCTTACGTGGTCTGCAATAACAGCAGTTACCTCAGAGGTAACACCCATGTCAGCAATGGAAAGGTAGATAGAAACCTCATCGTTTGCGATCATGTAAGTGTCCCTTTCACAAAGAGTGAATCTGTTTTTGCACAGGGATTTATCAAAAGTAAAAAGAGGAAGTCTGCTCCAACCGGGATTTTTCACACAGCCTGTTGCATCAAACACACAGGACTCGGATTTTATCTCGTTCTGCATAAGCCTCACTCCTTACTGTTTCTCAGATTTATCGGGTTAATTCTTAAAAAAGATTCTAAATACCCAATCTAATTTTTATTATACATTATTTGTGCAGTAATTCAATACTTTTACAAAAATCTGCAAATTACTTTTCTTTGAAGGTGAAATATGAAACGTTCTGTGTTTATTATTCTGTGTTTTTGCCTGATTATAGTTTTAGGCGGTTGCCATAGTGTGATTGTTACTTCTGCTGACGAGCTTACCTCAAAAAACTGGCAGGCAGAAACCTTGTCGGGCACTAAAGGTACCCTCATTTTTCAAGGGGATACCGCCAGTCTTACCATTGAGTCCTCAACCGATGAAGTCACCCTTTCGGGGCACCTGAGCATAGACAGCAAAAACTTTTACATTACAAGTTCCGAATACTTCAGAACCTACACTTTTTCCTACTCTGTTTTTCACAACAGAGCTATCATAGGTTATGGGGGAGATACCCTTGTTTTTTATCCTGTTAACAGAGAAATATCTGTTTCTTCACAACCTTCGCAAAGCCCTTGAATACTCAGTTTTTCACTACCTTATCCTTTCCGCAGAAAACACATAAAACAAGTATTCAAAAAAGTGCAAAAGTTTTCTCAATATAGATTGCTAAATTTGCATTTATATGTTATAATACTTCATTAGTGAAATTATAGTCAGTAAGTATGCCATAAGGGAGGGAAGTGCAGTGATAGTTCTGGGAATTGACCCCGGTTACGCCATAGTCGGCTACGGAGTTATTTCGTATCAGGGAGCAAGTTACAGAGCCCTGGGTTGCGGTGCTATCACCACTGATGCAGATACTCCCTTTGATGAGCGTCTGCGTATAATCTACGATAATATGAACGACCTGATTGAAAAGGTAAAACCCGATGCCCTTGCAATTGAATCCCTGTATTTTCAGAACAACCAGAAAACAGGCATTATGGTTGCAGAGGCAAGGGGAGTTATTCTTCTGTGTGCCAACCTTGCAGGTATCCCTGTTTTTGAGTACACCCCTCTTCAGGTCAAAACCGCTGTCACAGGCTACGGCAAGGCAAAGAAACCCCAGGTTATGGAGATGACAAAACGACTCCTGCACCTTGCCAAAATGCCCAGATACGATGATACCTGCGATGCACTGGCAGTTGCAATCTGCCACATTCATGCAGCAGGCACCGCCGCCAGATTCAGACTGCGTTCTGACGGCATCAGGTAAATCGCAGATGTGTGCAGACAAGTTAACTTAAGTTTGAATAGCAAGAGGTAAAATATGATTTATTCTGTTAGAGGTACTCTGATTCACATGGAGCCGGGCTTTGCCGTTGTGGATTGCTCAGGTGTGGGAATGAGATGCCAGACCACAGTGAATACACAAAGAAACATTAAACTCAACAGTGAGGTCACACTCTATACTCACCTTAATGTCCGTGAAGATGCAATGGAGCTTTTCGGCTTTTACAGCCAGACAGAGCTTTCCACCTTCCGCACACTTATCGGAGTATCCGGTGTTGGACCCAAAATGGCACTGTCAATCCTCAGCGAGCTTTCTTCAGAGCAGGTTGCAATGGCGGTTGCTTCCTCTGATGTGAAGTCACTGACCAGAGCCTCAGGTGTGGGTCCCAAACTTGCTCAGAGAATTATCCTCGAACTCAAGGATAAACTCAAAGGCTTTGCCACATCAGAGATTTCAGTGGAGACAGGCGGCTCTGTTATTGCAGATACAGGCAATATCCCCAAGGCGGTTGCTGCTCTGGCAGTGCTGGGTTATTCCTCAGCAGATGTAACCCCTGTGCTGAGCACCCTTGACCCCACACTTACCGTAGAACAGCTTATTGCTCAGACCTTGAGAAGAATGGGTAGATAATTATGAGTGCAAACGTATTTTCAGACGATTTTGATTTTGAAAACAGAATAGTGGATACAGCAGAGATTCCTGCTGATACCCTTGAGGGAGATAACCCCTTAAGACCCAAAACCTTCGATGATTACATCGGTCAGCAGAAGGTAAAGGAAAATCTCAGGGTCTACATTGAAGCCGCAAAACTCAGAGGTGAGCCTCTGGACCACGTGCTTCTTTACGGACCTCCCGG
>JAZQHL010000099.1:0-17893 GCA_045540595.1 Ruminococcus sp. | reverse complement strand
TTTGGGATTTCGGCATCTCGCGGCTACGCAGGTACTTATCTAGGGCACTCTCAATTTTCCCTTATTAAAATGGAAAAGACATCTTTTAAGATGTCTTTTTTGTTTGGTGGGAGATGGTGGATTCGAACCACCGAAGTCACTGACAACAGATTTACAGTCTGCCCCCTTTGGCCACTCGGGAATTCTCCCATATGAAAGACCTGCTATAAAAGCAGGTCTTTGTTTGTGGAGCTGGTGGACGGACTTGAACCCCCGACCTGCTGATTACAAATCAGCTGCTCTACCAACTGAGCTACACCAGCGAAAGTGCTCATTTAATATAACACGATTAAAGGGTATTGTCAACACTTTTTTTGAAATTTTTTAAAATTTTTTCTTTCTTCTTTTTATTCCCCTTTCATAAATTCCCCTTAGTACTCATATAACCTGCCTTTTCTGTGATTATCCCTTCACCTTGCAATTTATGCGTTATATTGTTATAATTGTTTTATATATGATTCCAACGTCAGGGAGTTTTATTATGCTTGATATTCTGTTTGTTGTGCCTTCAAGCAAACCTGCTTTACGTCAGGAGAGCAACGGCACACTTCTGCTTGCAACAATTCTGAAACAAAAAAGCATAAATACAGACATCTGCAGATTCCACGAAGCAGATATGACACAGGGGTTCAACTCCTTCGTCAATGAAACTGTGCAGAATATCCTCACAAGAAAACCTTGCATAGTTTCCTTTTACTGCAGGTGTGATTGTTTCCTTGCAAATATAAAAATTGCAGAAAAACTCAAGGAAGCTGACAGCAACATCATCATAATCTTCGGCGGTCCTCAGGCTGACGCCCTGTCACTTGAAACAATCAGCACCCTTCCTTTTGTGGATTACTGCTGTTCAGGTGAAGGTGAAACCACTATTTATCCCCTTGTGAAAGCCTTGCTTGCTGAAGAAGATACCACTCACATTGCGGGACTTACCTACCGCACCAAAGACGGACAGGTGAAAGAAAACCCCAGACCCGCACTGATAAAAGACATAAACGACCTGCCCCACATAGATTACAGCATAATTCCTGCTGACATAATGGACGCAGAAAAGAATCCTGAGATTCTCATTGAAACAGGCAGAGGCTGCCCCTTCAACTGTGCTTATTGTTCCTCAAGCATTTTCTGGCAGAGGACCTTCCGATCAAAGAGTCCCGAAAGAATTGTTGACGAAATTGAAAATCTTTACAACTCATACGGATTCAGGGTTTTCACCTTTCCCAACGACCTTTTCACAGTGAACAAAAAGCAGGTTATGGCTTTCTGTGAAGAACTCAGAAAGCGACAACTTAATATCCGCTGGATATGTTCCTCAAGGGTTGACACTCTGGACGAAGAGGTTATCCGCAGTATGGCACAGGCAGGACTTACAAAAGTTTTTCTGGGAATCGAGTCAGGCTCTGAGCGTATTCAGAAAGCAATTCACAAGAACATAAGCCGTGACAAAGTGCTGGAAATCTGCCGTACCCTGAAAAAATACGGGGTCAGCACAGTTTCTTCTTTTATGTATGGTTTTCCCGACGAAACCGAAGCGGACCTTGAACTGACCGCTCAGCTTGCATCTGAGATTTACAGTATGGGGCTCACTCAGATTCAGTTCCACCTGTGTGCAATTCTGCCGGGAACCGAATTTTACAACACATACAAAGATGAACTCAGTTTTGCTCAGACTCAGTCAAACATTGTGGGAGACTTCGGAGTTGCAGAAAATATGGATTTCATCAACGAGCACCTTGAACTCTTTCCCTTTTACTTTGAATACTCAAGCCCCTTGCGAAAGGATTTTGCGTATTTTGAGGATATTATTCCTGCCTGCTTGTTTCTTTACAGCAAGATGATTTTTCTTCACAATGAAAATTTCAGCAACATTTCACTGCTGGGATTATATAAGGATATATACAAAGCAAACCGTGAGCTGTTCACAGACAGCACACGCAAGCCCGATAATTACTCTTTGATTTTCAATTACCTGAGTGCAAATTACAAAGGAGAAACCCTGCAGAAACTTCAGGAGATTTTCTCTTTTGAAAAAGCACTTTCAGATTTCAAAAAAGAAAAGCAGATGGTTTTTGACGTCCAAAATTACAACATAGACATCAAGGCTTATCAGAACAAACACTCCCTGTCTGAAATAACTTTCAAACCCGTTATGGTGTATTTCCAGAAAAAAGACAGACAGATATCCTTTGTTGTCAAGGATTTGGAATAACACCGCACTACATAATACACATTAAATCTTCATCCAAGGAGGACATTATGGCATACTTATCTTCAATCATTTTATTTCTCATTCCTGTTTTATTCCTTGCCTTTTTCATTGTATCACTGGTGCTTTACATAAGCGCAGTGAGTAAAAACAAAATGGTACCCGGACTTTACACAAAGCCCCAGTTAACTGCACGCAAGGTACTGCTTATCGTTTCTGCCTGTCTTGCAGGTCTTATGCTCACCTACGTCATTGCTATTTTTGCTCTGATGTTTATGGCATTAGCATATATGTAAGGTGATAAAATGAAGTCAAAAACATTCCTCATAATACTGATTATCCTTGCCGTCTTGTGTGCTTTGCTCACACTGGCTCACGTAGTGTACGCAATCTATGCTTATCAGCACAGTTCCATCATCTACTTTATCGGAGAGGAGTTGTGGTGATATGAAAAAAGGTACTCTCCTTATTAAGCAGATACTTGCACTTTTGCTGATACTTGTGCTCTTTATTGCTTTCAACGGCAGTATATATATGCTCCTTACAAAGCGCCTTGCCAATAACTTCAGCTCTGCCACACAGGCAAAGATGATTGATGTGAAAAGCTTTCTTCCCTTTGAAGAAGGCTCAGACCTTGCACAGATTGATTCATCTCTGAAACTTACAGACAATCTGCCCACCCTTGACGGTGCCGCAGCACTGGTGCCTGTGTATGCCTCAATCATACACAACGTCTATCCCGAAGGCTGTGTTACCTTTGAAGGCGGCACATTCTCTGACGATAACTTTTACGGAGAAAACTTTGCCAAAGACAGCAAAATGCAGTACAAAAACACAGTAAGAGGCTACACCGCCATTGTAGACGGCACAACTGATATTCTTTTCTGCGCCGCTCCCTCACAGGAGCAGAAGCAGTATGCAGAGGATAAGGGCGTGGAGCTTGTATATGTGCCTGTGGGACTTGAAGCCTTTGTGTTCTTTGTAAACGAGCAAAACCCTGTTGACAACCTTAGTGCTGAGCAGATAAGAGGAATATACTCAGGTAAATATACAAACTGGGCACAGGTAGGCGGTGCAAACCGAATCATAAACCCTGTATCAAGGCTTGAGGGCAGCGGCAGTCAGTCTGCAATGAATGCCTTTATGAAGGGTCAGGAAACCGCACCCAAATCTCCCCTTGCCATCACAGGTGCTTCCATCGGCTTTTCGTTCAGATATTATATGGACGGAATCGTTGGCAACGAGGGTGTAAAAATGCTTTCTATGAACGGAGTCTACCCCAGTGCCGAAAATATCCGCAACGGCACATACCCTGTTATCGCTCAGTTTTACGCCATATACCGAGCCGACAATGAGAATAAAAACATTCCCGTCCTCATAGACTGGATTCTCTCTGACGAAGGTCAGACCCTCATCGAAAAAAGCGGATACGTAAGAATAAACTGATTTATAAAAGAGTCTTGTTTTGCAGGACTCTTTTTCTTTATGTTTTTGATAAAATGTGATAAAATATACCTACTCCATAAAAAACACATATTCAGGTGATACGATTAAGGCGAAAGATGAGGTGATACCAATGTACAGAATTCTGCTTGTTGAAGATGACAAAGACATACAGGAACTTATCTGTGATTATTTTACAGCAAAAAGCAAAGGGGACATAATTGTTCATACAGCCGACGACGGAGAACAAGGAGTAGAAAAAGCCTACGAAACTGCCTACGACTTACTTCTTTTAGATGTTATGCTTCCCTCTCTTGACGGCTTTGAAATCTGCAAAGAGATTCGCCGTGACAGCGATGTGCCCATAATCTTCATTACAGCCAGAGCCGCCGAAACAGATATGCTGAGAGGCTACGCCTTGGGCTGTGACGATTATGTAGTTAAACCTTTTCCACTCCCCGTGCTGTACGAAAAGGCAAACGCCCTGATAAAACGCTCCAAGGGACTTGTAAGACTTCCTGTGTTCACCTTGGGTACTCTCAGCCTTAATCCCAACAACGGCAAGGCTATCTCCGACAACAGCGAAGTTTCTCTAACTTCAAAGGAGTTTTCAATTCTCAAACTTCTCTTTGAGAATAAAGGACGTATTGTCACAAGAGATACCATTATCCGCACATTATGGGGGTATGACAGTGACACAGATGAACGGATAATTGACACCCACATCAAAAACCTGAGAAAATCTCTGGGACCAAACGCAAAACTTATCAGAACCGTCCGTTCCAGAGGATATATTATGGAGGAATAAATATGAAAGATAAAATCAAAAAGCAAAAAGGCAAACTTATATTCAGAGTCAGCCTTATCCTTTTCTGTGTGTGGCTTGTACTTTCTGCAGTTTACTCTGCAGTTGTGCTGAATATGAGAGCAGATGAATTCATAAATGAAGCAACTAAAAACTGCTCAAGCCTGTATCAATCTCTGAACGGTATCCACTCCAGCGATTACGGATACACTGTTTACAGATACATAGACTGGGGAAGAACCAGTTTTTATGATAACGACTTCACAGGCAAAAGTTACAAAAACGACCTGCGTTATTATGACAACAATATCCGCATAACCGCAGAAATCCAGGATAGCGAAACAAGCAAAATCCTTGACACAAATGACTATATCATACAGACCTTTGCCTATCTTGATGAATACTACGAAACCAGAACATACGAGGACGGTTTTCTTTTCTTTGAAGATTTCATATCCTCAATGACAACTGAACAGTATGAAGAAATCAAGGATTATCTCAGAATAAAACCTGACAAAAACGGAAATTATTACGAACTTCTCTGCACAGAGTATTACTGCGATGAAGACAACAGAGTTTTTATACCAAAAACCGTAGAGATTGTACTCACCAATGAAAACAATACATGGTATGCTCAGGACACAGTTATAGAAACCTACCCCCTGACTCCAAAGGACACAAAAGGCTTTGAACTGAGAAAACTTGCCAGAGATGCAAGAAATGTAATTCCCGACCAGTTTGTAACAGGAGATTTTATATCTGACATAAACTCAGACAGCACTGATGCTTCCGACAATGACTTCTACGGAACAGTGACTGATGTGCAGGTTGAATTTCCTTTCAGATACACCTACTCATGTGTCTGTAACACAGAAGGGTATTATTTAGATATACCAAAACCTGAAGTAACAGATGATGGGTATGTTGTTCTCCCCAACGGACAGAAGTACACCATAACTCCTGAGGGACATGTATATATCAGTAACGATGACAGCCAGGAATTGCAAACAATAGAACGCAACGATGTTTTTCTCAGAACGCATTACACAGAACGCTCAGATATCCTTGTTGAATCTCTGCCTCTATTGCTTGCAGGCTACGGAATTATTTTCCTGTTTCTGCTTGTAATCGGCACAATCCTCTGTCTTTCTCTGTGGGCAATTATTAAAACTCAGGCTATGGAGGAACAAAAACGCCGCGAGGTCACCAATGCCCTTGCTCACGACATAAAAACTCCTCTTTTCATTATTGAAGGGTATGCACAAAATCTGAAAGAAAATCTCCACACAGACAAACGTGAACACTACGCAGACAGAATAATGGAGCACACAAGAGAATGCAACCGCCTTGTTCATCAGATGCTCAGTTTTTCGTCCCTTGATGCCTCCGATTTTACACTTCGTAAGGAACAGGTAAACATCGAAACTCTTCTTCAAGAGGTGATTTCTGACTTCTCTCAGTTTGCCGATGTAAGCAGAATTTCTCTCTCTGCAAAAGAAGCCTGTGTGGTTTCTGCTGACAGAGAGCTTCTGAAAAGGGCTCTTGCAAACCTCACAGACAATGCACTGAAACACTCAGACGAAGGCACTGAAATAAAAGTCATCATCACAGAAAAGTCCATAAGTATAAGCAATGTGTGCTCCGCCATTACTGAAGAAGACATAAAACACATTAAGGAACCTTTTTACAGAGCAGAAAAAAACCGCAATTCCGAAGGTAGCGGTCTGGGACTGTCTATAGTAGAATCCGTTGCAAAGCATCATGGTTTCACCTTTAGCACAAACCTTAAAAACAATGTAATCATCGCTACTCTCACATTCGCAAAATAACTCCTTTATAAAAAGAAAGAACGCTCAGGCAAAAAACTGCCTGAGCAGTTCTTTTTTCCTCAAGATGACAATTGAAAAGCAAAAACTATTATGCTACAATAAGAAAGGATATATAAAAACCAAAGCGTTCCCTAAACTTTTTACGGAGTGAATTTTATGAATTATGATGTAATAATTATCGGTGCAGGTCCCGGCGGTATTTTCTCTGCATATGAGCTTCGCAAGTTAAGACCTGAACTTAAAATTGCTGTTTTTGAGGCAGGTCATCCTCTGCACAAGCGCAAATGCCCCATTGACGGTGACAAGGTCAAGTCCTGCATAGGTTGCAAAAGCTGCAGTATTATGAGCGGTTTCGGCGGTGCAGGTGCTTTTTCTGACGGAAAATATAACATCACCAACGACTTTGGCGGTACACTTTACGAATACATAGGCAAGGCACGTGCCCTTGACCTGATGCACTATGTTGACGAAATCAATATGAGCTATGGCGGTGAGGGCACAAAGCTCTACACCACTGCAGGCACCCGCTTCAAGACAGTGTGTATCCAGCACGACCTGCATCTTCTTGATGCTTCTGTGCGTCATCTGGGTACAGACATCAACTACGTAGTTCTTGAAAACCTCTACGCTCATCTGAAAGACAAGGTGGATTTCCACTTTGACACTGCTGTGGAGTCTGTTTCTGTTATTGAGGGCGGTTACGAAATCAAATGCAAGGACTCTGCTTACACCTGCGAAAAATGTATTATCTCTGTAGGCAGAAGCGGCAGCAAATGGATGGAGCAGGTGTGCCACGAACTTAAAATTCCCACAAAATCCAACCGTGTGGACATCGGTGTAAGAGTAGAACTTCCTGCAGAGGTTTTTGCTCATCTGACAGACGAACTCTATGAAAGCAAGATTGTATACCGCACACCCAAATACGGTGACAAAGTCCGTACCTTCTGTATGAATCCCAAAGGCGCTGTTGTAAACGAAAACACAAACGGCATCATCACAGTAAACGGCCACAGTTACGAAGACCCCAAAAAACAGACCCGAAACACAAACTTTGCTCTGCTGGTTGCAAAGCACTTTTCTGAGCCCTTCAAGGATTCCAACGGCTACGGCGAAAGCATTGCAAGACTAAGCAATATGCTGGGCGGCGGAGTTATTGTTCAGCGTTTCGGTGACCTTATCAGAGGTCAGCGCTCCACTAAGAACAGAATCGAAGAGGCATTCATTACCCCCACCCTCAGCGCAACTCCAGGCGACCTGAGTCTGGTACTTCCCAAGCGAATCCTTGACGGAATCATTGAGATGATTTATGCACTTGACAAGGTTGCTCCCGGTACTGCCAACGACGACACCCTTCTCTATGGTGTAGAGGTCAAGTTCTACAACATGGAAGTTGACGTTGACGAACATCTGGAATCTCCCTACAAAGGTCTTTATATTATCGGTGACGGCTCAGGCATCACCCATTCTCTGTCTCACGCATCTGCAAGCGGTGTGTACGTAGCCCGCAACATTGCACAGCTTAACTGACAGAGATTCAGAACACTGAAAACTTTAAGCAGGTGGCATTATGGCATTAAAGAACTCCACTCTCTTCTTTATTCCTGTCTGGTTTGATAACTTCCGCAGTTTCACCTCAGAAATGGCAAAAATGCAGGTATGGGACAATGTTCCCACAGAGGAATTCACCCCCAGATACTTTCTCAACTATGTTACCCAGCTGGCAACAAGTCCTGATGAATTCTGTGTGTTCAATCTCAGAAAAGATGCTGTCCCCAACATATACATGTGCGAGGACAAGCTGTCTCTTTCAGATTCAACCACAATCACTCAGGTCAGGTTTTCCGCTTTTGGAACAGGGGTGGGTTTTCTTGAATACCTAGTGGAGTACGGAGATTTAAGTTTCGATGAAATCACAAATTTTGCATACAGGTTCAAAAAAGCAAAGCCCTACGAGGACACCATAATCCCCGAAGGCAAGGTATGCCTTTACAATGCTTCCCGTATGCTCCTGCCCAAAAATGTAAAATCAGAAATATTCTTCACCCGTAATGCAGGCTTCAAGAATGAATGTCACTGCTTCCACATGCTGTATACCGACAAAGACAGATACACTCCGGACCAACTGGAAGGCTACCTGAGACGTCTGAGAAGAACCCAGAGCACGTCCTTTGATATCTGCTGTCACGATGATGACTACGATATGCTCTTCAAACCCTACACCTACGATTTGTGGGCAGGAAGTCAGGAAAGCCTTGTTAATATCTCTACAAACGCAGGCGACAGCAACTCAAACTACTTTATTGAAAACTTTAAACCCAGCCAGCTTTCCATTGACTACCACTTTATGTATCTGATGCTGCTTAACCAGCGCTACAGTGCAATCCAGTATATTTCTCAGATTGCACGTACATCAGGTATGAATGCAAAGCAGATAGAAAAACTAAATCAAAGAATTGTCAAACTGAAAACCACCTTTGCTTTCAATGTGGTATCTGATGACCAGATGTATCAGAACATCTATGTACGTCTTTACAAAGTCTTTGACATAGACCGACTGTTGAAAGACATTCAGGACAACGAAGCCCAGATGGAAATTCTGCGAAACACCTCCTCTGCAAAAACAGAGAAAAGATCCAGCCATTTCCTGGCAGGCATATCACTGCTTTCTCTATTCTCTGCACTGATAGACGCCGCCTCTTACTTTGACAGATGGCCCGCTTTAAGCCATATATCCACAATCCTTAGTCTTTTCAGTACCACAGGTATTGTAATATTGTGTGTTGTGCTCTTTTTCGGCAGAAGTAAATAAATCCTTTTCCGCTCTGCAAATCCTGCAGGGCGGTTTGTTTTCCCTTCCCATAATCTGTACTTCCTTATTCGTTATTAGGTATGGTTTTTCTGACAAAAATCCACTGATTATTATAGGATAAGACAATAGAAAAATGACAAGTTTTGTGCTATACTATCAAACTGTGTGCTTTTGCATACAAATCTTTTAAAGGGCGGAAAAGGGATTATGGCACAGACTCATGCTATAGGAAGAAAACAGCACCTTGCTTTACCCTACAGGGTACTGCGAACTCTCCTTGACTTCATAAAAAACAACGTTGTTCTGACAGTGGCATTCCTGGCGGCTGCAGTCACAAGCATATTTGTTCCCGTTGACTCTGAGTATCTGGGTTACTTTGACCTTAAAACTCTCACCTGTCTTTTCTGTGTGCTGGCAGTTGTGTGTGCTCTGAAGAATATCCGTTTCTTCTACACTCTGGCACAGAAGATTGTGCAGAAATTCCGCACAGTAAGGCTCAGTGTCCTTGCCCTTGTATACATCACCTTTATCGGCTCAATGCTCATTGCAAACGATATGGCGTTGCTTACCTTCCTGCCTCTTGGGTACTTTGTGCTCAGCACCACAGGCAAGAACAGATATATGGCGTTCACCTTCATTATGCAGAACATTGCCGCAAACTTAGGCGGCATGCTGACACCCTTCGGCAATCCCCAGAATCTGTACCTTTACTCCAAGTTCAACATTCCCACTATGGAATTTATGGGAATTATGGCAATCCCCTTTGTGCTTTCCATAGCACTCATCACCCTTTGCTGTATTGTTTTTGTCAGACCTGAGCCCCTTGAGTTCAAGGGTGAAATCAAGGCTCTGCCAAAGAGGAAAACCGCTGTGTACCTTGTGCTCTTTGCACTTTCCATTGCCATTGTTTTCCGCGGTATTCCCTACTGGATAGGTCTGATTGTTATTCCCGCGGTACTGATGTTTATGGACAGAAAAGCTCTGAAAATGGTGGACTATCCCCTGCTTCTCACCTTTGTTTTCTTCTTCATCTTTGCAGGCAATATGGCACGCATTGATGCAGTGAGAGATATTTTCTCTTACCTTATGGAGAAAAACACCCTGCTCTTCTCTGTTATGTCCTGTCAGTGCATAAGCAACGTACCCTCTGCGGTGCTTCTCTCTCAGTTTACAAACAACTACGCCGACCTGCTTGTAGGCGTTAACATAGGCGGTGCAGGCACACTGATTGCCTCCCTTGCAAGCCTTATCACCTACCGTGAATACACAAAGCACAACCCCAAGGATTCCGACAGATATATGAAGCTTTTCTCAGCCTTCAACTTCGGCTTCCTGTTTTTGCTCACAGCAATTATGCTCCTGCTGAAAAGCACAGGCGTATGCTTATAAATTTAATGCAAAGAATAATCACAGTCTGCAACCTATGCAGGCTGTTTTTCTTTTACGATAATTGACAATAAATGACAGAAGGTCTATAATTTACTGGACTTAGTTAAATTAATAACAGGAGAAAACAATGATAGATTTCAGACCTGTAAATGCGAACGATAAAACTTTATACGAGAATTTTTCAGAGTATACAAAGCACCGTGGCTGTGAATACACCTTTGCAAACCTCTTTCTGTGGGGTGAGCAGAGCATCTGTGAAAAGGACGGTATGCTTCTGCGTCTTTCTTTTTATGGCGGATACTACTCCTACGCCTTCCCCATAGGAAACGGTGACCTTAAAACCGCTGTAAAATCCCTTATGGAAGACGCAAAGGAGAGGAATATTCCTTTCACAATGATGGGTGTATATGAAGAGGATATTGCAGAAATCGAGGCACTTTTCCCCGAAAAATTCGCCTTCATAAAATCCCGTGACAGCTTTGATTATGTCTACGATATAAACGCTCTTTCGGACCTTAAAGGCAGGAAATACCACAGCAAACGAAACCATCTTCACCGATTCAAGGAGGCTTTTCCCGAATACACAACAGAGCCTCTCACACAGGATAACCTGCACCTTGCACAGAACTTTGCCGAAAAATGGTACTCCCAGAAACTTGCAGAAAACCCTGAGAGTGACTACCAAATGGAGATGGTTGCACTGAAGAGAGTTTTTGAAAACTACTCTGCTCTCAATATGGAAGGGCTTCTTCTGAAAAACGGTGAAGATATCCTTGCCTTTACAATCGCAAGTCAGATGAACGACGAAACCTTTGACGTTCACTTTGAAAAAGCAATATCCGACACCACCACAGCTTATGTTGCCATAAACTATGAATTTGCAAATTACATCAGAAACAAATATCCTCAGATAGAATATCTTGACCGTGAAGAGGATATGGGACTTGCAGGGCTTCGCAAAGCAAAAGAAAGCTACCGTCCTGCATTCCTTACAGAAAAGCACAGAGCAGTGCTCATTCCCGAAAACTCAAGACCACAGTGTCCTGAAGAAAAGGACACACAGAAACTGTGGACTCTGTGGCAGGAAGCCTTTGGTGACTCTGAGGAATTCCTCAGAATCTTTCACAAAACTGCTTTCAGCCCTCAGAGATGCCGTTGCATTCTCAGCGAAAAGGAAGCCCTTGCAGCACTTTATATTTTTGATTGTATTTACGAGGGTGAAAAGATTGCCTACATCTATGCTGTGGCAACTGCAAAAAGCCACCGCGGAAAAGGTCTCTGCACTCTGCTTATGGCAGATACCCACAGATATCTGAAGAAGGAAGGCTACGCAGGGGCTGTGCTTGTGCCTGCAAAAGAAAGCCTCTTTGACTTCTACGAGAATATGGGCTACAAGACCTGCACCTATGTAAATGAAGCAGAGATTCAGGCGGAGAGTGCAGAGGGAATCTCTATTTCCCAAATCACCGGTGCTGAGTATGCACAGTTAAGAAAATCTTACCTGCCCGAAGGTGCAATTATTCAGGAGGGAGAAAATCTCCACTTCCTTGAAACCTATGCAAAGTTTTACAAGGGTGAGGATTTCATTCTCACTGCAAGTGCAGAAAACGGAACTCTCAACTGTATTGAAATACTCGGCAACACCGCAAAATGTGCAGAAATTATAAGCACACTGAAGTGCACAAAAGGCAGATTCAGAACTTCCGGTAAAGAAAAGCCCTTTGCTATGTATTACCCTTTCTCAAAAAATATGAATCCCCCAAAATACTTAGGCTTCGCCTTTGACTGAGTGAAAACTCCTGCTGTATATTGGCAGGAGTTTTTTTGTTGCTATGTAAAATACAGTATGTTACAATAATTATGTAAATATGTCAAAGCAGGAGGGATAAAAGTGGAAAACCAAAGAAAACTTTATGTTATGATATCAAAAACCCACACAGGTATCGGCAAAGCAATCAGAAAATTCTCCCGCTATCCCTACAACCATGTTGCCCTCACCCTTGACCCTCATTTTCGCAACTGGGTTTCCTTTGCAAGATATATGAAAGATGTTCCCCTTTACGGAGGATTTGTGGCTGAGCCTGTGGAAAGATACCTTGCTGACAGTGAAGCCGACACTGTGGAAGTGCGTGTCTTTGCGTTGGATATTTCCGAAGAACACCACGAAAATCTGAATCGGTTATTCTCCTATGCAGGCAACCTTGAAAGCGGTATGGTATATAATCTTTTTGACGTAATCGCCGCCACAGTGGGGGCTAAAATCCGCATTTCAAACGCCTACACCTGTCTGGGCTTTGCCTGTGCAGTGCTCCAAAAAGACTACCACAGTATCAAGGCTCTGGACAAAGACCTTGAATCCCATCTGATTTACGAAGGTCCCCTTGCAGACCTTGCCACTGACAGCGGCGACAGAAGTGATATGTACTTTACAAAACTGGGATTCATAAAAGGCACCCGCAAAACTCTCAAAACCTTTGCAATCCTTACCCTGCGTGCAGTAAAAAAAGAATCAGAGGACAAGGTATCATCTCATCTTACACAAAGCAAAAAATAAAACACTGCCACGGAATCCCTCCACGGCAGTGCTTTTTATTAAGTGTAATTTAAATTGCAGGCATATCAGATGCATTGCAGGACTGCGCAACAATTGTGTTTGACCAGAATCCCATTTTGATGTGAGCCTTTACATAGGCATATCTGTTTTCGGGTGTAATCTCAACTGTCAGGTCCTGACATCTTCTGGTTGCACCGCAGGTAAAATGCAGAGTATATGTACCGTAAGGAACAGGAATTCTGATGGTTTCAGTATTGCCCAGATGTCCGCAGGGATTGCCGTTAAGGTATACACCGTAACCCACTGCCACACCTATGGGAGAGCCCATACGATAAATCTGAATCACACCGTCTTTGGGCAGTGATATTGCTGTATTACATTTTGAGCAGGTGTAATCTCCTGCCACGTCCTGCACATTTCCGCATTTGGGACATTTACTTCTGAGTAAAGCTGACATAAAAATCCTCCAAACATCATTTTTTCTAATTATAACCTTGCACAAATTGCAAGTCAATGAATTGTTTACATTTTATATACTGACAAAGACTTAGCGTTTATGGTACACTGTACGCATAATGTATAACAGGAATCAAGCACCGGATGTTACAAATACATCACCGCACCTGAACACGGTGCGGTTTTTTCTTTGATAAACAAGTGAAAATTGAAGATTTCTGTAGAAAAATTCTTTCAGATGTGATATAATACAGATACGAATGTTGTCTTGTCAACAATTCGAATCAGTTCATCTACAGCCTGCTGTTATCACACAGCTTTTGCGGAGGATCAGGATGAGTGAAAAAACATTAACTAAAACAAAAAAAGATAAATCCAAAAAGAAAAAATGGATTAAATTCAGACACTCGGTTGTCAGAAATATTGCCTATGCATTCCTTTACCCATATTCCAGATGGAAATACGGCATCACAATCGAGAAAAACAAAGACACTGAGCACAAGCAGTATCTGATTCTTATGAATCACCAGACAGCCTTTGACCAGTTTTTCCTTGGTATGGCATTCAAGGGTACTGTGTATTATGTTGCAAGTGAGGACATTTTCTCCAACGGCTTTGTGTCAAAACTCATCACCTATCTGGTGGCGCCTATTCCCATCAGGAAGCAGACCACCGATGTTCACGCCATACTCAACTGTATGCGCGTTGCAAAGGAAGGCGGAAGCATTGCCATCGCTCCCGAGGGCAACCGCACCTACTCAGGTGATAACGTATACATAAACCCTGCCATTGCAAAACTGGCAAAGAAACTTTCCCTTCCCCTTGCATTTTACCGTCTTGAGGGCGGTTACGGTGTTCACCCCAGATGGAGTGACGTTATCCGCAAGGGCAAGATGAGAGGCTATGTATCGAAAGTTCTGACCGTTGACGAGATGAAGGCTCTTTCAGACGATGAGCTGAACGACCTTATCCGCAAGGAGCTTTATCAGAATGACTGCACACCGGGCGGCGAATTCCGCCACAAAAAATCTGCAGAGTATCTGGAGCGTGCAATGTACGTCTGCCCCCACTGCGGTCTGACTGAGTTTGAGAGCAAGGGTGACACAATCAAATGTAAGAAGTGCTCCCTGCAAATCCGCTATCTGCCCGACTTAAGCCTTGAGGGCGCAGGTGCCGATTTCCCCTTCAGACACACCACCGACTGGTACAACTACCAGTGCGATTTTGTAAATTCACTTGACACAAGAGAATACACAGAAACTCCTCTTTACCTTGACAAAGTTCGGCTTTCTGAGGTTATCCTCTACAAGAATAAAAAACTTATCCGTAAAACCACAGATGTGAAACTGTACGGTGACAGGGTGATTGTTACTGCCGAAGATGGCTTCAGTCTTGAGATTCCTTTTTCAGAGGCTTCTGCCTTTGTTGTTCTCGGCAAGAACAAGCTCAACATATACTTTGACGGTAAGGTTTATCAGTTCAAGGGCGATAAGCGTTTCAACGCTCTTAAGTATGTAAACCTTTACTACAGATACAAAAACATAAGTGAGGGTAAAGCTGATGACAAATTTCTGGGACTCTGACGTATGGAGTTTCCTGCTTATTACAGGAATACTTCTGCTGAGCCTGCTTGTGGCAAATATGCTCAAGCGCTCTGTAAGATTTCTTAAATATTCCCTTATTCCCACCGCTGTGCTGGGCGGTGCAATCCTGCTTGTGATTTCCTCTGTGTATGAGCTTATCACAGGTGACGTGCTCTTTGACACGGAGATATTTGCAGGTAAGGGTATGGCTACAATGGAGCAGATAACCTACCACGCACTGGCACTGGGTTTCATTGCTTCCACCTTCAAATCCGGCGGCGGCAAGCTCTCCAAACAGCGTACAACCGAAATTGTAAATACAGGTGTCACCACTGTTGCCACCTATCTGATTCAGGGTATTGCAGGACTTGGAATCACCATGGTTGCTGCTCTGATTATCTCAGGCTTCTTCCCTTCTGCAGGTATACTCCTGCCCTTCGGTTACGGTCAGGGCACAGGTCAGGCTATGAACTACGGCAACATCTACGAAACCGACTATGGTTTTGTTGGCGGTAAAGCTTTTGGTCTCACCATTGCTGCTCTGGGTTTCCTTTCTGCATCTATCGGCGGTGTTGTTCACCTTAATATCCTCAAGAAAAAGAACAAAATAAAACTCACAAACGCTGAGGAATCCACTGCAAAAGCAGAAAACGTTGAGGGTGACAATGAAATTCCTATGCAGGGCAGCATGGATAAGCTGACTGTTCAGCTTGCCTTTGTGCTTTCTGCATATCTGCTCACCTATGTGCTTATGTTTGTACTGGGGCTTATCCTGCCGGGTATGAAAGCCACAATCTACGGCTTCAACTTCCTTTTGGGTGTTCTGGCTGCTACACTCATCAAGTTCGTTGTAGACAAACTCAGAATCAAAAAGGTTATCAACCGTCAGTACATCAACGATTTCCTTATGACCCGTGTGAGTAACTTCTTCTTTGACATTATGGTTGTTGCAGGTATTGCCGCAATCCGCCTGAGTATCCTTGAAAACTACTGGGGTATTATCCTTATTCTGGGCGTTGTGGGACTTTTCATCACTTATTTCTACAACCTGCTTGTTGCAAAAACCCTGTTCAAGGATTATGAGCAGGAGCAGTTCCTGATGATGTACGGTATGCTGTCAGGTACCGCAAGCACAGGTACAATCCTTCTGCGAGAGATTGACGGTGAGTTCCGGACTCCTGCTGCTGACAATATGGTATACCAGAACTTCCCTGCTATTGCACTGGGCTTCCCCATGATGATTCTGGCAACCATGGCACCAAAAACACCTGTACTCACACTGATAATCCTTGTGGTTTACTTCCTTGTACTGAATCTTGTGCTCTTCCGCTCAAAGATTTTTAAGAAGAAAAAGAAGTAATATCCCCAATACGCAACCGATACGTATTGACTTTAATGTAAAAACGTGTTAAAATTTTTGTACAAATAAATTCACGGAGGTCTCGTTATGGAACATATCAAGACAATTGAAACCCGCAATCTTTGCGAAAGTGCTAAGAACGGCGGTTGCGGCGAATGCCAGACATCCTGCCAGTCCGCTTGTAAAACAAGCTGCGGTATCGCAAACCAGGAGTGCGAGAACAAGAACGAGAGCAAGTAATTGCTGACCTAAATGCCGCCTTAACCAAGGCGGCATTTTTATTCTGTAAGTTTTTCAGTATTTTATTACTAACATTCTTTCGGGAGGTACCCCTTATGATACATCAGTACAAACTGGGCGGATACAACATTGTTCTTGACATCTGCTCAGGCTCTATCCATGTTGTTGACGAAGTGGCTTATGATATCATTGCAATGTATGAAGAAAACAGCCGCAAGGATATCATTAAGGCTATGTGTGATAAATATGCTGACAGAGAAGATATCTCTGCAAGCGATATAGAAGAATGCTTCAATCAGGTTGAATCCCTCAAGGAAAAGGGCAAACTCTTCACACCTGACACCTTTGAGCCTATGGCAGACAAACTGAAGGCAAAAACTGCAGGAGTTGTGAAGGCTCTGTGCATTCACATTGCCCACACCTGCAACCTTAACTGCTCCTACTGCTTTGCAAGCCAGGGCAAATACCACGGTGACAGAGCAATGATGAGTTTTGAAGTAGGCAAGCGCGCTCTTGACTTCCTTGTGGAAAATTCAGGCTCAAGACGCAACCTTGAGGTTGACTTCTTCGGCGGTGAGCCTCTGATGAACTTTGATGTTGTAAAGCAAATGGTAGAGTATGCCCGCAGCATTGAAAAAGAAAAAGGCAAGAACTTCCGCTTCACACTTACCACCAACGGTCTGCTCATTGACGACGATGTAATCGAATTTGCAAACAAGGAAATGAGTAATGTGGTTTTAAGCCTTGACGGCAGAAAAGAAGTCCACGACCGCTACCGCGTAGACTATGCAGGCAACGGTTCCTGGGAGCGTATTGTGCCCAAGTTCCAGAAGCTTGTAGAGGCAAGAGAAGGCAAAAACTACTATATGCGCGGTACCTTCACCCACGCAAACCCCGATTTTCTCAAGGATATTCAGCAGATGCTTGACCTGGGCTATACCGAGCTGAGTATGGAGCCTGTTGTGTGTGCTCCCGGTGACAAAGAAGAACTGACACAGGAGGATTTACCTGTTGTTCTTGACCAGTACGAAAAACTGGCAGAGCTTATGCTTGACCGTGACAGACAGGGCAAGCCCTTCACCTTCTATCACTACATGATTGACCTGACAGGAGGTCCCTGCATCTACAAGAGAATCTCAGGCTGCGGCTCAGGCACAGAATATATGGCGGTTACTCCCTGGGG
>JAZQHL010000098.1:0-3019 GCA_045540595.1 Ruminococcus sp. | reverse complement strand
AGCATTGCTGTACTGCAGGCGAGGCTCTTCCCGCAGATGTTTTTGAGAATTGGAAGGAGCTCACAGGGCTTGAGATCCACGAAGGCTTTGGTCAGAGCGAAACTCCGATCTGTGTTGGCACACTTTATCCCTGGAGCAAGCCTGTTCCCGGTTCAATGGGCAGACCTGTCCCGGGTTATGATATCAAACTCCTTGACGCTGACGGCGAGGAATGCCGTCAGGGTATCACAGGTGAAATCTGCATCAAGGCTCCTACTCTTGCCACCAGACCCCGTGGTCTTCTGTGCAATTACAACTGGAGCAAAGAGGACACCAAAGAAAAGTGGTACGGCGGTTACTACCATACAGGTGACGTTGCCTATATGGACGAGGACGGACTCTTCCACTATGTTGGCAGAAACGACGATGTTATCAAGTCTTCAGGCTACCGTATCGGACCTTTTGAGGTTGAGTCTGTACTTCTGGAGCACCCTGCAGTTTTAGAGGCTGCGGTTACAGCTTATCCCCACGAAACAAGAGGACAGATTGTAAAGGCTAATCTGGTACTCCGTGATGGCTATACTCCTTCTGAAGAACTTACACAGGAGCTTAAGGACTACGTTAAGAAGAACACTGCTCCTTACAAGTATCCCAGAATGATTGAGTATTTTGACGCTCTGCCCAAGACTTTCTCAGGCAAAATCCGCCGTGTGGAAATCCGTGCAAAGGACGTTGAAAAATATCGTGCAGAGAAGCTTGCTGCAGAAAAAGCAGGCAATAACTGACAAAATTATATGAGGGTCTGGTTTCAGGCCCTCATTTTTTGAGAATAAGACTATTTTTGAGAATAAGACTAAAAGTAGGGATGTTTATGAAACTTTCCAAAGATAAACTGAAAAGATGTCTGCAGCTTTTCTTTGCTTTCTTTAAGATTGGTGCCTTCACCTTTGGCGGAGGTGTTGCCATGATTCCTTTTATGGAAAGGGAAGTTGTAGAAAAGAAAAACTGGATTGACAAGGACGTTTTGCTGGATATAGTTGTTGTGTCCGAGTCAACTCCCGGTCCCATTGCTATCAATGCTGCAACCTTCATTGGCTATAAGGTGGCAGGATTCTTAGGTTCTGTGTGCGCAACATTAGGTGTGATTCTGCCTTCCTTTATAATTATTCTTCTGCTTTCATTCTGTCTTGGCTTTGTGTGGGAGAATGAGATTGTGCAGTTTGCTCTGAGGGGAATCCGTGCAGGTGTGCTGGCTCTGGTTGCAAAGGCTTTGTGGGGACTTTTCAAAAAGACTCCCAAAAATGCTTTCGCCTATATAATGATTGCTCTGAGTTTTGTGGCAGTAGCGGTTTTCGATGTAAAGGTGCTGATTGTGATTGTGTCAGGTGCCCTCATCGGTCTTGCCGCCTTCTTCATTTCAAAGAAAGCAGGTGAGAAGAAATGATTTTCCTTGAACTTTTTCTCATCTTTCTGAAACTTGGCGCCTTTACTTTTGGCGGCGGTGCGGCTATGATGCCCTTCCTTGAGGACGAGGTTGTGGGCAGAGGCTGGCTTACTACCGAGCAGTTTGTTGACTTTGTGGCAATCAGCGAGAGTACCCCCGGTCCCTTTGCGGTAAATATTGCAACCTACATAGGCTCTATCAAGGGTGCGGAGTTTGCAACTGCGGCAGGCTTCGGCGGGGAGGTAATCTGGGGTATTATCGGTGCCGCCTGCGCAACCTTCGGTCTGGCACTTCCTTCCTTTGTGATTATCCTGCTTATTGCAAAATTCTACGATAAGTTCAAGTCAAGCAAGCTTGTAGCAGGTGCTATGAATGGTCTGAAACCTGTCTCCATCGGACTTATAGCAGCAGCGGTGCTGTCTATCGGTCAGGTCGTGCTGTTCCCCAATGGCTTTGCTATGTCAGAATTTTTAAGTTATAATTTCATTACCTCGCTTGTGCTGTTTGGTGCAATGTTTATTCTCAGCATCAAGAAACTTCACCCCATTCTGATTGTTGTTATTTCAGGCGTGGCAGGTGTAGGCTTTGGTTTCCTTGAAAAACTTCTGACTTGATAATATGTAGCTTTGCAAAATACGGGACCCGTGCTGTTGAGCACGGGTCCTTTCTGCTTTTTGTGGGGTTTAGCAGCAGCCGCAACCATTGTTGTTGCAATCGTTACCGCCGTTGTTACCGCAGCAGGACAGAATGAGGATCAGGATTACGATCCACCAGCAGCAGTTACCGCCGAAGAAGCCGTTGTTGTTACACATAATGGGAGGTCCTCCTTTCAGTGCTCAGCACAGACATTGGTTGCTTTTTTCAAAGATTTTTGCTTTGTTTTTATGCTTTTCTCTGTGCTGTCTACACTACATCATATTGCAAAGGAACAGATTTGGTTACAATTATTTTTGCGGTAAAAAAATGAGATGATGTTGAGTTGTGCAATATGGCAAAAATTCATAGTATTTTTTGGATAAAAAGTAAGAAACTATAAAAATATGATTAAAAATTTTCCTTATAATGGTTGTATTAAATAGAGTATTGATGTATAATACAGGGTGAGTTAGCTTCTAAGCTATAAAATTTTTTAAGGAGGAGATTCCCTATGACCATGGCAAAAAGAGTTTTGTCAATCGTACTGACAGTACTGATGCTCTTCTCCATGTCTGCAGTAGCAGTTTCTGCTTACACCGTTCCTGACGGTTTTGCAGTCGCTGATACTCCCGGCAAGGATGAAACAGGCATCAACGGCGAGGTTTACGGCCTTATCGGTGATGTTGAGACAGATGATACTGTTAACATCAAGGACGCAACACTGATTCAGAAGGTAGTTGCTCTTCTTGAAGAACTGGACAAGTTCCAGACAGTAGTTGCAGACGTAGACTTTGACGGTAAGGTTACCATCAAGGACGCTACAGCAATTCAGAAGTGGGTTGCAGGCATCAAGGTTGAGGAGCCTATCAACTACCTCATCTATATCCCCGCACAGGATACAGAGCCTGAGGTTCCCACAACAACAGAGGAGCCTGAAGTTCCCACAACAACAGAGGAGCC
>JAZQHL010000097.1:0-40872 GCA_045540595.1 Ruminococcus sp. | reverse complement strand
AAACAGGGCGCAGCTTCCACCTTTATTGCCGCGGTTCTTGAAAGAATCAGTGAAAGCCTCGGTCTTTCTGCTTCCGAACATTACGGAAAAATTGCAAACAGCTTTATGCTTTCCTGCGATAATGGTCACGCTGTTCATCCCAACCATCCTGAGCTTACAGATAAAAACAACTGTGTAAGACTCAACGGCGGAATTGTTATCAAACACAACGCAAGCCAGCGCTATTGCACAGATGCTGTTTCAGCATCACTCGTAAAAATTATGTGTGAACGTGCATTTCTGCTTTATCAGGAGTATTCAAACAGAAGTGACCTTGCAGGCGGCTCAACACTTGGAAATATCGAAAACACCCATAACTCTGTATTAACTGCAGATATCGGTCTTGCTCAGCTTGCTATGCACTCAGCCTTTGAAACCGCTGGCAGTAACGACACTATGTATATGACAGACCTTATGAGCGAATTTTTCTCATCTTCAGTTGTGTCTGTTTCAGACGGGGTCTACAATCTGATATAAATAAATAATCAATATAACTAATAAGAGAGTTGGTTTTTTATCAGCTCTCTTATTTACTTTTCATATAAGTTGTGGTAAAATATTATATATATGCCTTATTTTGTGGTTTTAAGAGAAATTTGCCATATAAAATACAGACAGTATACTTGCAGAAATTCTCGTAATTATATTTATATATTCTCTGAGAAAGGGGGAGTTGTGTATGGATAAATTTGTTCTTCATTCCGAATATCAACCCACAGGCGACCAGCCTCAGGCAATAAGTGAACTTGTAGAAAGTATCAGAAGCGGAAATCGTGAGCAGACTCTTCTGGGCGTTACAGGCTCAGGTAAAACCTTTACCATGGCAAATATCATTGCACAGCTCAACCGTCCCACACTTATACTTGCTCATAACAAAACCCTCGCTGCACAGTTATGCACAGAGTTCAAAGAATTCTTCCCCGAAAATGCGGTGGAATATTTTGTCTCCTACTATGATTACTACCAGCCCGAAGCCTACATTCCCAACACAGATACCTATATTGAAAAGGATTCTTCTATCAACGACGAAATTGACAAACTCCGCCACAGTGCCACCCTTGCACTTTCCGAACGCAGAGATGTAATCATTGTTGCTTCCGTTTCCTGTATCTACAGTCTGGGTGATCCCATCGACTACCGTTCAATGGTTATCTCCTTAAGACCGGGAATGATGATGGAACGTGATGAACTATTAAAAAAACTTGTGGTTCTTCAGTATGAGCGCAACGATGTAAGCCTCACCCGTAATAAGTTCCGTGTCCGTGGTGATGTTGTTGAGATTTATCCCGCGTACTCCACACAGCGGATTATCCGCGTTGAGTTTTTTGGCGATGAAATCGACCGCATAACTGAGATTGACCCCCTGACAGGTGAACTGCTTGCAACTGTGAAACACGCAGCAGTATATCCTGCGTCCCACTATATTGTATCCGACGATAAAATTGAACTTGCCACAATGGAACTTGAACGTGAGCTGGAAGAACGAATTGCTTTCTTTGTATCTCAGGGTAAACTTCTTGAAGCCCAGAGGATTGAACAGCGTACTCGTTACGATATAGAAATGCTCAGGGAAATCGGTTTCTGCTCGGGAATAGAAAACTACTCCCGTGTTCTTTCAGGCAGAGCGGCAGGCAGTATGCCCACAACCTTGCTTGACTATTTCCCCGATGATTTTCTTCTTTTCGTAGACGAATCTCACGTAACTCTACCACAGGTCAGAGGTATGTATGCAGGGGACAGAGCAAGAAAAGAAGTCCTTGTAGAGTACGGCTTCCGACTTCCCTCAGCCTTTGATAACAGACCTCTGAACTTTGACGAGTTCTATGGTCATCTGAACCAGGCTGTGTTTGTCAGTGCAACTCCAGGTGATTTTGAACTTTCAAAGAGCAAAACCGTTGCACAGCAGATTATCCGTCCTACAGGACTCCTTGACCCTGAAATCTCAGTACGTCCCGTGGAAGGTCAGATTGATGATCTTATTTCTGAGATAAATGTACGTGTTGCAAAATCAGAACGTGTCCTTGTCACAACTCTCACCAAAAAAATGGCAGAAGACCTTACATCCTACCTTGAAACAGCAGGTATAAAGGTCCGCTATATGCACCACGATATTGATACGGTAGAACGAATGGAAATTGTCCGTGACCTGCGTCTCGGTAAATTTGATGTTTTAGTCGGTATTAACCTCCTTCGTGAAGGTCTTGATATTCCCGAGGTTTCTCTTGTTGCCATTCTTGATGCCGACAAAGAAGGATTCCTCCGTTCAGAGCGTTCACTCATTCAGACTATCGGCAGAGCTGCCCGAAACAGTGAAGGCACAGTTATTATGTATGCAGACAGTGTCACAGATTCTATGCGAAAAGCCCTCACCGAAACCAACCGCCGTCGTGAAATTCAGCAGAAATATAACGAAGAACACGGCATTACACCAAAGACTATTGTCAAAAAGGTGGCAGATGTGCTGGAAATTTCAACCCACAGTGAAGATACTGATGATGATTACAGCCATCTCACCAAAGCACAGCGACTTGAACTTATAGACCAGCTTACAAGAGAGATGAAAGCCGCCGCAAAACTTCTTGAGTTTGAGCATGCTGCTTTCTTAAGGGATAAAATCAATAAATTAAAGGATAGGAAATGAACGTATGGCACAGAATGTAAAGAATGAATACGGTAATGACAGTATAGGAATTTTAGAAAATGAAGAAAGAGTCCGTCAGCGTCCTGCTGTTATCTTTGGCTCAGACGGACTTGATGGTTGTCAGCACGCAGTTTTTGAGATTCTTTCAAACTCAATCGATGAAGCCCGTGAAGGTTACGGCAAGGAAATTACAGTTACCCTGTTTTCTGACCATTCCATTCAGGTAGAAGACCATGGCAGAGGTATTCCCGTAGACTATAATACAAAGCTTAAGAGATACAACTGGGAAATCATCTTCTGTGATATGTATGGAGGCGGTAAGTACAACAACAACGAAGGCGGAAGCTACGAGTTTTCCCTTGGCCTCAACGGTCTCGGTCTTTGCTCAACACAGTATGCTTCCGAATATATGACAGCCGATATCCGCCGTGATGGTTTCAGATATACCCTCAACTTCAAAAAGGGTAAGATATCGGGCAAAATGAAGAAAGAAGAGTATCCCAAAAAGGACACAGGTACCATTATCCGTTGGAAACCCGACCTTGAGGTGTTCACAGATATTGACATTGAGCCTGAATATTTTCTCGATGTTCTCAAGCGTCAGGCTATCGTCAATGCAGGTATCCGTTTTATTTTCAAGCATCAGGTCGGCACAAATAAATTTGAAACAACCGAGTTCAGATATGACCAGGGTGTTATCGACCACGTCAGAGAGATTGTGGGTGAAGACGCACTCACAACCCCTCAGTTCTATGAAACAGAGCGTATGGTCAACGACCGTGCTGATAAACCCGATTATAAGTGCAAGATGAATATTGCTTTTGCTTTTTCAAACAAGCACTCTGTAACTGAGTATTATCATAACTCCAGCTGGCTTGAGCACGGGGGTGCACCTGACAAAGCAGTACGAAATGCTTTTGTATATCAGATCGACAACTGGCTCAAATCAAACTCAAAATACAATAAAAATGAGTCAAAAATCACTTATGTTGATGTTGAGGATTGCCTTGTTATCGTTATTTCTTCTTTCTCCACCGTTACCTCCTACGCTAACCAGACCAAGAAGGCAATAACCAACAAAGGTATCCAGGACGCAATGACAGAGTTTCTCCGTCATCAGTTGGAAGTCTACTTTATCGAGAATCCTCTTGATGCAGAGAAAATCTGCAATCAGGTGCTCATCAATAAACGAAGCCGTGAAAATGCAGAGAAAACCCGTCAGAATCTGAAGAAAAAACTCACCGTCACAATGGATATGACAAACCGTGTGGCAAAGTTTGTAGATTGCAGAAGCAAGGATTCTGCCGAGCGTGAACTCTTCATCGTAGAGGGTGACTCTGCTCTGGGTTCCTGTAAGCAGGCACGTGACCCGTATTTTCAGGCGGTTATGCCTATCCGAGGAAAGATTCTCAACTGCCTCAAAGCAGACTATTCACGAATCTTCAAAAGTGATATTATTACTGACCTTATCAAAGTTCTGGGTTGTGGTGTAGAGGTTTCTTCTAAGTCCAACAAAGACCTGTCTGCATTCAGCCTCGACAACCTCAGATACAGCAAGGTCATCATCTGTACCGATGCTGATGTGGACGGTTATCAGATCCGTACACTTCTTCTCACAATGATTTACCGTCTTACACCCACACTTATTGAGGAAGGCAAAGTGTTTATTGCTGAGTCTCCTCTTTATGAAATTACATCAAAAGACAAAACATATTTTGCTTACACAGAGCAGGAGAAAGACAAATTCATTGCTGAAATCGGAAATTCTAAATTCACCGTTCAGCGAAGCAAGGGTCTTGGTGAAAACCAGGCAGATATGATGAACTTGACTACTATGAATCCTGCTACAAGACGACTTATCAAAGTAATGCCTGACGATGCCGAGCGCACCGCTGAAATGTTTGATATTCTCCTGGGTGATAACCTTCAGGGCAGAAAAGACTTCATTGTTCAGTATGGTGAAAATTACATTGATAATCTTGATTTAAGTTAAGAAAGGGGAGAGCAACGTGGCAAAGAAAAAGAACGAGCGTGTAATGCTCCAACCTACAGCAACAGGCGTAATCGAAGGCGCAGGTGAAATTGTAGAGCAGAAAATAGTCTATACTCTTGAGAGTAACTATATGCCTTATGCAATGAGCGTAATCCTCTCCCGAGCAATCCCTGAGATTGACGGCTTCAAACCCTCTCACAGAAAACTTCTCTACACTATGTATAAGAAAGGTCTCCTCACAGGAAACCTGACCAAATCTGCCAATATTGTTGGTGAAACCATGAAACTCAATCCTCACGGCGATGCGGCTATCTACGATACTATGGTCCGTCTTTCCCGTGGTTATGAGGCTCTTCTTCACCCCTTTGTACTCTCAAAGGGTAACTTCGGTAAGTTCTATTCCCGTGATATGGCTTGGGCGGCTCCCAGATATACAGAGGCAAAACTTGAGCCTCTTTGTAATGAGCTTTTCAGAGATATCGATAAAGACACTGTTGATTTTGTAGATAACTACGATAACACAATGAAAGAGCCCACACTCCTGCCTGTAACATTCCCCTCAGTCCTCGTAAACGCAAACACAGGTATTGCAGTTGGTATGGCTTCCTCTGTATGTTCTTTCAATCTTCGTGAAATCTGCGAAACTACAGCAGCACTTATCCGTGACAACGACCACGATATATTCTCAACTCTGCCTGCACCCGATTTTTCAGGCGGCGGTCAGATCGTGTATAACGAGCAGGCTCTCAAGGATATCTACGAAACAGGTCGTGGCAGCATCAAAGTCCGCAGTGATTATACCTACGATAAAGCCAACAACTGTATTGATATCTCATCAATTGCTCCTTCTACAACCATCGAGGCTATCATCGAGAAGGTCATCGACCTTGTAAAAGCAGGCAAGATTAAAGAGATTGCAGATATCCGTGACGAAACAGGTCTTAACGGTCTGCGTATTACTATAGATCTAAAGCGTGGAACCGACCCTGATGCTCTTATGAAGAAACTCTATCGCCTCACACCTTTAGAGGATTCTTTCTCCTGCAACTTCAACATTCTCATCGGTGGCACTCCTATGGTTTTAGGTGTCAAGGATTTGCTTGAAGAGTGGATTGCTTTCAGAATTGAATGTGTCCGCCGCAGAACTCATCACGACCTTACCAAGAAACAGGAAAAACTCCATCTTCTTTACGGTCTTCGCGAAATTCTGCTTGATATTGATAAGGCTGTCAGAATCGTCCGTGAAACCGAGCAGGAAAAAGAAGTTGTTCCCAATCTGATGATAGGTTTCGGTATTGATGAAATCCAGGCTGAGTACGTTGCAGAAATCAAACTCCGTCACTTAAACCGTGAGTATATCCTCAAGCGAACTGCAGATATCGAAGACCTTGAGGCAGACATCAAGGAGCTTGAAGCAATTCTTGCAAGCAAAGCCCGAATCAAGACAATCATCGTAAAGGAACTCAAGGAAGTTGCCGATAAATACGGACAGGACAGAAAATCTCAGATTCTCTATGTTGAGGACGAGGCTTTCGAAGATGTTGTGGAGGAAATTCCCGATTATCCCGTTCATCTGTTCTTTACCCGTGACGGTTATTTCAAGAAGATTACTCCTCAGTCTCTGAGAATGAGTTCCGAGCACAAACTCAAAGAAGGCGACACCATCATCACTGCAATGGAAAGCACAAACAATATCGACCTGCTGTTCTTTACCGATAAAGCCCAGGTATATAAGTCCAAGGCTTCCGATTTTGCAGATACAAAGGCAAGCGTTCTGGGTGACTATATCCCCGCCAAACTCTCAATGGATGAGGGAGAGCAGGCTGTTGCAATGATTGTCACCAGGAATTATGAAGGAATGCTTCTGTTTGCTTTCGAAAACGGCAAGGTTGCAAAGGTGCCTCTCAACGCTTATGCAACCAAGACAAACCGTAAACGCCTTACAAATGCTTATTCAGACAAGTCACCGCTTGCAGGTGTAGAGTTCACAATTGAAGACAAAGAATTCCTTCTTCAGTCCTCAGCAGGCAGAATGTTACTTCTCCACACAGGTGCTATCAACATCAAGACCTCCCGTACAACACAGGGTGTTGCTGTTATGAAACTCAAAAAAGGCCAGCGCCTTATGAGTATTTCACCTTATGAAGAGGGCACATTCTCCAAACCCTCCCGTTATCGTACCCGTTCTCTGCCTGCTCTTGGAGCACTTCCTGCAGCCGAAGATACAGCAGAGCAGCTTACAATTATCTGACACTGATACCATATTTGCAGCTGATATAAGAATTTTACTTCTATCACAAAAAAACACTTGCAATCTTTGTGTACTTGTGTTAATATACTAATGTTATTGAATTTTCAGCCGAAAGGCTTTCAGACGAAAGGAATGTTTCAGAAATGGCATGGTATTTTTACCTTATCGGTGCTGTTACACTTTTAGCAGCTATCGCACTTATTATCGTAGTTATTCTTCAGGAGGGCAACTCTAAGGGTGTAGGTGTTGTCAGCGGCGGTGCTGATACATTCTTCTCCAAGAACAAGGCTCGTTCTATCGATGCTTTCCTCAGCCGTTGGACAAAGTATTTTGCAATCGCATTCTTCGTGCTCGTTCTTGCTATGAATGTTATTGCTTACTTCACAACAGGTACAACTACAAACTGATTATTAATTGAATAATCACAAATGCATCTGCATAGTATGGACTGTGGGTTTGTCCCACAGTCCTTATTTTTTGTTGTGGTGAAATTTATGAAACTGTGGCAGTATTCTCTTATAATCATTTTAACCTTTTTCCTGTATGCTTTAATCTACAAATTGAGCAAAAAGAAAAAGCCCCTGAGAAGGGCTTTTCTTACTATGATATTTGGAATCTTTTCTTTGTTTGTTGTTGACGTTGCGTCAATTTATACAGGGATTTATCTGCCTGTATCTGCCTTGTCAATTACAGCGTCAGCTTGCGGGGGAATACCTGCAGTTGCTGCAATGCTTGCCATCACCTGGTTATTGTGAGGTGTATTTATCAGCTCAGACCTTCAAGGTCTTCAAGAGTATCTTTTATAAGTCCCTTGTTTCTTGTCATTGCTGCAAGCATCACTTTGTAGAAAAGTTGAGGGTTTTTGTAAAAGTTTTTCTTTACAGTTCTTGCCTGGTCAGCATCAGCAAGATGCATAGAAACTGACATCAGTTCCATATCTCCGCCGGAAATTGTACATTTAACTGTATAACCGTTCTGAGTTTTCTCAATAATAACCTTGTTCTCTTTTTCAATCTTTTCCTTTTCAAGCAGAGTCATAGCACATTCGTATGCACGTTCTCTTACAGTCAGAGCAAGATTGTTTTCAAGCTGCTCAGAAATCATTCTGCCGTTTGCAGTTGCTTCAAAGAGTTTTTTGTTATCATCAAGAGGTCTCAGGTTTCCGCTTTTAACAAGGTCGTCAAAGCAGGAACTTGCCTCAAAGTAATTGGTAAGCCCTTTTTCAAGCAAAGCATCTATAACAGTTTCCTTTGACATAGGCTGTTTTACTGATGTAAATAAATAACAGATAAGTATGCGTATCTCGGTTTTGCTTCTGACTCCGCCCAGGGAGATTCCTTCATCAAATGTATCAAAAGACATACTTGTCGCCTCACTTCATACTTTTTTCTTATTATACCATAAATTATTGTTATTGTGTACCCCTAAATTTATTGACTTTAATATACGAAAGTGCTAATATATAATTAAGGAAGCAACTGACTTCCTGTGATAAAAAGGAGGGTATTTGTATGGAGCAGATAATGCCTTTTATCTGGTTGGGAATGGCAATAATTCTTGGTATTGTTGAGATATGTACATCTCAGCTTGTGTCCATCTGGTTTGTCATCGGCGCCTTTGTTACCGCAGTTTGCTCAGCAACATTTCTCAGAGAAAACATTATACTGCAGATTGTAATTTTCCTTGCAGTTTCAGCAGTTGCACTTGTTCTCACAAGACCTGTTGTGCGTAAACTCAAAAGCTTCAATAAAACAAAGACCAACGCAGACAGAAACATAGGCAAAACAGCCGTTGTTATCACTGAAATAGATAACACAACCGCCACAGGCATTGTTGAGGTTGAAGGCTCACGATGGTCAGCCCGTTCCTCAGATAATGTAAAAATCCCTGCAGGCTCAACTGTCAGGGTAGAAGATATTCAGGGAGTAAAACTCATCGTTACCCCTGTCAAAGAATCAGAAAGCGAGGATTAATTTTTATGGATTGGTTAAGCGGTTTCATTATTATCGCAATCGTAGTTTTTATTCTGATAGTAATTGTCAGAAATATCAAGATTGTACCTCAGGCTCACGCCTTTGTTGTTGAGCGTCTTGGTGCATATCATGCAACCTGGAGCACAGGTCTTCACCTGAAGATTCCTTTCATCGACAAGGTTGCAAAGAAGGTTTCTCTCAAAGAGCAGGTAGTGGATTTTCCTCCTCAGCCTGTTATTACACGAGACAACGTTACAATGCAGATTGATACCGTTGTTTACTTTGAGATTACAGACCCCAAACTCTATACCTACGGTGTTGAGCGTCCTCTCAATGCTATCGAAAACTTAACAGCAACCACACTCCGTAACATCATCGGTGACCTGGAACTTGATAATACCCTTACCTCCAGAGACACCATCAATGATAAAATCAGAATCATCCTTGACGAAGCAACCGATGCATGGGGTATCCGCGTTATCCGTGTAGAACTCAAAAACATCATTCCTCCCCGTGAAATTCAGGACGCAATGGAAAAGCAGATGAAGGCAGAGCGTGAGAGACGAGCAAAGATTCTTGATGCAGAAGGCGAAAAACGCAGTCAGATTCTTGTGGCAGAAGGTCTCAAGGAATCCGCAATCCTTCGTGCAGATGCTGTAAGAGAATCCAAAATCCGTGAAGCAGCAGGTGAGGCTGAGGCTATCCTTACAGTTCAGAAGGCATACGCCGATTCACTGAAAATGCTCAACGAGGCTGCACCTTCTCAGCAGGTAATTGCTCTGAAGAGTCTTGAGGCATTCCAGAAAGCCGCCAACGGCAAGGCAACAAAGATTATTATTCCTTCAGAGATTCAGGGCCTTGCAGGACTTGCAACTTCTCTGAAAGAGATTTTTGCAACCGATACACCTGAAACTTCTGAAGAATAATCACAACAGAATAAAAATTAAGGAGACGTATTTTTCATACGTCTCCTTTTCTTTTTGCAAGGATTATTTAATTGAAGTAACCTTGTAACCGCCGGAAACAATTGCATCTGTTACAGCAGCATCATCAACATCAGCATTCAGAACTGCAGTACCTTTTGTGTGGTCAACAACAACATTTGCATCAAAAGGTTTCAGAAGTTCAGTTACTCTTGCAGAGCAGTGAGGGCACATCATACCTTCAATGTATACAGTTTTCATATTGGCTTTCTCCTTTTCTGAATTGTTATCATATTTTCTTTTTATTCTTTTAAGTCTCAGTGCGTTTGAAATAATGCAGATTGAACTTAAACTCATTGCAATGGTACCCAGCATAGGGGATAACTGCAGTCCCAGCGCATTGTAAAGCACGCCTGCCGCTACAGGAATTCCCACAGCGTTGTAAATCAGCGCCCAGAACAGGTTTTCCTTAATGTTACGCATAACCTTTCTGCAGATATAAAGAGTTGTGTGAACATCTCTCAGGTCGTTTTTTATAAGAACAACATCAGCAGACTCCATTGCGATGTCAGTACCTGCACCCAGTGCAATGCCCACATCAGCCGCTGCAAGGGCAGGGGAGTCGTGTATTCCGTCACCAACCATTGCTGTTGGTGACTCAAGCTGATACTGTCTGATTATCTCGTTCTTTTCTGCAGGCATTAGCTCTGCTCTGACCTGTGTGATTCCAACCTGAGTTCTGATGCTTTCAGCGGTCTTCTTATTGTCACCGGTCAGCATCACGGTTTCAATGTTGCTGTTGCCAAGCATTTCAATGGCTTCTTTTGCAGAATCCTTGATTGTGTCAGCAATTCCGATTACAGCCACAATATCTCTGTTTTTCTTTACATAAAGGGCTGTTTTACCTTCAGAAGAAAGTCTCTCAGCCGACTCTTTCAGACTATCACTTAGTATACCCTCGGATACAAAGGAGCGGTTTCCTATGTCGTATCTGTCACCCTGCACATAACCTGTGACGCCTTTTCCTGTAACAGACTCAAAGTTTTCAACCTGCACAGGTAAAGCATCTTTTGTGTATTCTACCACAGCCTGTGCAAGGGGGTGGTCGCTCATACTTTCGATGCTGTTGCATACAGCCATAAGTGAAGCACTGTCTTCAACCTCCGTAATAACATCTGTTACCTGAGGTCTGCCATTTGTGATTGTACCTGTTTTGTCAAGCATCACAGTCTTGACTTTTCCGCCTGCTTCAAATACTTCAGCAGATTTTATGAGTATTCCAAGTTCTGCGGCTCTGCCTGTACCTACCATGATTGCAGTGGGAGTTGCAAGTCCCAGCGCACAGGGGCAGGAAATAACAAGCACAGATATACCAAAATTCAGTGATAATTCAAAATCCTTTGTAGTCAGGTACCATACAGTAATTGTGATAATTGCAATCAGTATAACCGCAGGAACAAACACACGGCTGATTTTATCTGCAAGTTTAGCAATCTTAGGCTTGGTGAGAGTTGCTTCCTCAACCAGCTTAATGATGCCTGCAAGGGTAGTTTCTTCACCGACTTTTTCGGCTCTGAAGTGTACATATCCGTTAAGAAGAATTGTACCTCCCGTTACCTTTGAGCCTTCGTGCTTTTCAACAGGAATACTTTCTCCTGTAATGGCAGCCTCGTCTGCAAATCCTGTGCCTTCAATCACAACACCGTCAGCAGGGAAGGTCATTCCGCCTTTTACAATTACAATGTCACCCTGTTTTATATCCTTCGAAGCAATCTCTTTTTCAACACCGTCTACAAGTATAAGTGATGTCTTGGGAGATAAGTCCATCAGCTTTGTAACAGCGCTTGTGGTCTTTGCCTTTGACTTGCTTTCAAGGTACTTGCCTATGGTAATGAAAGTCAGGATCATACTTGCAGATTCAAAGTAATAGTGGTCTGCACCGCCTGTTGCCATCTGCCATATACTGTATCCTATTGATGCCGTAGCACCTACCGCTATCAGTGAATCCATATTGGGGTTAAGTCTGAGAAGTGACTTGAAGCCTGATACAAAATACTTGAAGTTAAGTATTAAAACAGGAACAAGCAAGGCTATTTCAACAAAACCCTTCAGCAGATTCTGCTCCTGTGAAAACAGATGAATTCCCACCATATGACCCATAGAAACAATCATCAGAAGCACAAGGAATATTGATGAAAGAATAAGTCTCAAAAGAATTTTCTTTGCATTCTTATCCAGAATCTTCTGCTTTTCTTTTGCGTCTCCAGGTTTCTTTATATCAGCATCATAGCCTGCATTTTTCACTGCTTTGATGATGTCGTTTGCTGAAATTACAGCCTCATCATACACAACTGCCATGGAGTTTGTAAGCAGGTTTACATCTGCTTTTTTCACTCCACTGAGCTTATTTACAGCAGCAGAAACCGCAGCACTGCAGGCAGAGCAGGACATACCTTTTACATCAAAAATTTCATTTTTCATTATATCCCTCACAATCATATTTGTTTGTTAATATTTTATCACACCTTGAAATAATGTCAATAATACAAAAGTGACCTCTGTCACAATTGCGGCAGGGGTCACCTTGTTTTAACTTGCGTTTTTCAGTTGTAATCTTAATTTGTCAGCAATCATTGCAATAAATTCAGAGTTTGTAGGTTTTCCGCGGCTGATGTGGATTGTATATCCGAAATATGAGTTCAGCACATCAACGTCGCCTCTGTCCCAGGCAACCTCAATAGCATGTCTTATAGCACGTTCAACTCTGGATGAAGTAGTTTCATATTTTTTTGCAACAGAAGGGTAGAGCTGTTTTGTTACTGCGTTAATAACCTCAGGCCTTTCCACTGACATTATTATAGAGTCTCTCAGATAATGATAACCCTTAATGTGTGCAGGTACACCAATCTGATGAAGAATCTCAGTAACCTTAAGTTCAATTCCACCTGATAAATCCAGTTTCTTTATTGAGCCTGCAGCCTTTTCCGCTTTAATCAGATGTCTGATATTCTCAAGCAGATTCTGAAGATTATAGGGCTTAATCACAAAGTAAGATGCTCCGCTGTTCATAATCTCTCTTTCAAGAGCAGGGCTGTTAAATGTTGATGACACCACAAACAAAGGTGTTTCTGCAGGATTTGCCTTACTGATTGCTCTCATAACGCCGATACTGTCAAGCTTAGACATAAAAACGTCCATAAATACAACCCTCGGTTTATGAGCAAGTATCTGCCTTGTAACCTCTTCGCCGTCACGTGGGCAGAAAACAGGCTCAAACCCCGAATTTGCAAATTCCTTCAGGTTCTCGCTTGTGAATTCAGATTCCTCTTCTGTAATTAATAATTTGATAATGCTTTCCATTGCCAATCCTCCAAAGATTTATTTGATGGTGAAATAATACCACAAACTGGTAAAAATAGCAATAGTTACCAGAAAATTTTTTTCATAAAATCAAATAATATCTTCGGTTGAATAATCTGACAGCATGATTCGACTTTTATCTGCAGGATTCTTTCATAGTTTCCATCATTTTTTCGGCAAAAATACCATAACCGCAGTCTACATTGTCAACTATCACGTGGGTGACAGCACCTACAAGTTTCCCATTTTGAATAATAGGGGAGCCGGACATTCCCTGCACAATGCCTCCTGTTTTCTCAAGTAGTTCTTCATCTGTAATTCTGATTACTATATCACTGTCGTTGGTGTTTTGATTTACTCTCAGTATTTCTGCATCATATAACTTCGGTGTTTGTCCCGATATGGTTGTATAAACCTGAGCTTTTCCTGTTTTTACTTCCTTATCATCAGCAATAACTATCTCATTTGCTTTTATTTCATTTTCAGTTTTTCCGTATATTCCGTCAGGATTATTCAAAAGAGCCGTGCCTGTCTTGTCATTTGTAAAGTAACCGTTCAGTGTTCCCACCTTGCTGTCACTGCTTTTTGTAACAGAGGCTATGAAGGCCGAGCACACCTCACCGTATCCTATGGGAATCAGCATACCTGTTTCATTGTCACAGATACCGTGTCCCAATCCGCAGAAGTTTTCAGTATCTCCTGAGTAAAAGGTTACAGTACCTATTCCTGCTGCACTATCCTTTACCCACATTCCTGCTTTGTAGATTCCTTGTGAGTTCTTGCAAGGGGTTATTGCAGTGTTTATGGTCTTTCCTTCTCTTTTTATAGTCAGGGGAATTTCTCTTCCTTCTGATTCTTTTATTATCTGAGAAAGCTCCTCATTACTCCGAAGTTTCTGATTATCAGCAGAAATAATAATGTCGTTTGCCTTTATTCCTGCTTCTTCTGCAGGACAACTGCTGTTTAACCCTGAATTAACATCTTCGGTTTTTATCACCATAACTCCATCACAGAACATTTTGATTCCAAAGGGCTTTCCTCCAAGATAAACTTTTTCTTCCTTTACCTCTTTGGCAGATACAGTACTGCTGAACACAGGGATAATTAATAAAAATATAGTTGTAATCAATATAGAAAATTTTACCTTTTTCATTCTCCACCTCCTTTCATTTGTTTATATTTTTTGTTCCTGTCTGTGTTTTTAATGTGGTAACTAAGTTTCAAAAAATTTTTATTGCCAAGGAATATAGATTTTCAGTGATAAATCCGTCCTTTATTCTAATAATTTCAAGGGTTTATTAATTTTTCATATTGTGATATAATATTTACGAGGTGAAAACTTTGATTGATATTCCCGAAAAATGTAAATTGATTTTTAATAAATTTGAGAAAAATGGTTTTGAGTGTTACGCTGTCGGCGGTTGTGTCCGAGATTCAATTATGGGCAATGTTCCACATGACTGGGATTTTACCACCAACGCTCTGCCCGATGATATTTGCCGTCTGTTCAGTGATTATCCAACCATCGATATCGGCAGGGATTACGGTACAATCTGCGTTGTAATTGATTCTGAGCCCTTTGAGATTACAACCTATCGTTTTGACGGTGTTTATTCAGATTCCCGTCATCCTGATTCTGTCAGTTTTTCACGTAGTATCACAGAAGACCTGGCACGTCGTGATTTTACAATTAATTCCATAGCATATTCTGAAAAGTCAGGCTATGCAGACCCATACAATGGTATGTATGATATAAAGAGTAAAACAATCCGCTGCACAGGGGAGCCTTCAAAACGTTTTGGAGAAGATGCTCTGCGTATGCTCAGAGCAGTTCGCTTTGCTGCACGATTCGGCTTTTGTGTTGAAGAATCCACTAAAGAAGCAATGTTTTCATTGAAGGATAACCTGAGCCTTGTGCATCCCCAGAGAATCCGAAAAGAACTCTCAGGTATACTTATGGCAGAAAATTCAGCAGATATCATAGGTGAATTTCGGGAACTGATTGCTGTTATTATTCCTGAAATCAAGCCTATGTTTGGTTTATCTCAGAATAACCCTCATCATAAATTCGATGTGTGGAATCATACCCTGGAAGCTTTGAGGAACACACCCTGTGATGAGGTTGTCCGCTTTGCAGTTTTCTTTCACGATATCGGTAAACCTTCAGTTAAAACTACAGACGATAAAGGGGTTGACCACTTCAAAAAGCATCAGCTTGAAAGTGTAGTGATTACCCGAAAGATTCTCAGAAGATTCGGCTATTCCAATAAGTTCATAGACAGTGTCTGTGCTCTTATCCATCATCACGATGAACGATTCAGACTTATGGATGCAGATATCAGGCGTGTCCTTTCAGATATAGGTGAGGAATTATTCCACAAGCTTATGCTTGTGAGCCTTGCAGATATGCTTGCTCAGTCTGATTATAAGAGAGAAGAAAAACTGAACCATAGAGAAGAAGTTATAAATGCAGCACAGACTATAATTTCAAGAGGCGATTGCTACACTCTTTCTCAGCTTGAAGTAAAAGGCCCTGACCTGATTGAAATGGGTTTTAAAGGCTCTGCAATAAGCCATGCACTGAGTGTACTTCTGAAACTTGTAATCAAAGGCAAAGTTGCTAATAAAAAAGATGAACTGCTGTTTATTGCCAACTCACTTCCCAGAGAGTAAAACATAAATACACTTTGATTTGTTGACAAATTTTATCTGATGATATAAAATTACCTGTGCGAGCGGATTGAGCAGTTGCGGGTATAAGTCCGAAAGGCTGTATCCGAGGAAAGTCCGAGCTCCATAGAGCGAGAATAACGGCTAACGGCCGCCGGGGGCGACCCTAGGGATAGTGCAACAGAGATATACCGCCTGATTTATCAGGTAAGGGTGGAAAGGCGAGGTAAGAGCTCACCGGAGTCGGGGAGACCCGACTGCCCTGTAAACCCTATTCGGAGCAACACCGTGGAGAGACATTATACGCCTGCTCGGCGTGTCTCGGGGAGGTGGCACTGAGCAGTGATGGTAACATTCTGCCAAGATAGATGACTGCTTACAACAGAACTCGGCTTACAGATTCACTCGCATAATAAAAAGAACCCGTCATTCCGACGGGTTCTTTTTTGTCTGTATGTTAAGTTTTATCTTTTTCCTTTGTTCAGAAGGTCATTTTTGATATTCCACAATTTCTGAGAAAGGTCAACATAATAGGTGTGGGGGTTCTCAAATCGAGTAACTTCGTCCCAGAGAGTCTCCATCTGACTCTCACAGTAAGATTTGATTTCATTGATATCAGGCATTTCTTCAATGAGCTTACCATTTTCAATGTATTTTTTTCGGATATCCACAGCGCGGAAATTCTCAATAGTCTTACGCTTCCAGGTGTTCACAGGGTCAAAAATCTCATAAGACTGAGTGTCATCAATAACTTCATCGTGCAAAGCAATAACATCAGCAATGGATTTTCCTGTTTCTTTGTCATAAAGCCTGTAAAGACGTTTGAAGCATGGCGTAGTGATTTTACCAACGTTTTCACTGATTTTGATTTTAGGAGTCATAACTCCGTCTTTTTCTGTAGCAACCAGCTTGTAAACGCCACCGAAAACAGGGGAGGAGGAAGAGGTGATAAGTCTTTCACCAACGCCGTAGGTGTCAACCTGAGCACCCTGAATCTGCATATCCTTAATAATAAACTCATCAAGAGAGTTGGAAGCACAGATTTTGCAATCCTCATATCCTGCAGCATCAAGCATCTTTCTTGCTTTCTTGGAAAGATATGTGATGTCACCGCTGTCAATTCTGATGCCCTTGGGTCTGTAACCCATAGGAGCAAGTACTTCATCAAATACCTTAATTGCATTTGGTACACCGCTTTTAAGTGTGTTGTAAGTATCAACCAGCAGTGTGCAGTTATCAGGATAACGTTTAGCATAAGCTGCAAAAGCCTCATACTCTGTGTCAAAGGACTGAATCCAGGAGTGAGCCATTGTGCCGAGGGCCGGAACACCAAAGTCTCTTTCGCAGATTGTGCAGGCTGTACCGCAGCACCCGCCTATATATGCAGCTCTTGCACCGAAGATAGCACCATCATAGCCCTGAGCACGTCTTGAGCCGAATTCCATAACTGCTCTGCCTTTTGCAGCACGGCTCAGACGATTTGCTTTGGTAGCAATCAGACTCTGATGGTTTATAGAAAGCAGAATCATTGTCTCAACAAACTGTGCCTGAATCAGTGGACCTTTAACGGTAACAATGGGCTCTCCGGGGAAAATAGGTGTACCCTCAGGCACTGCCCATACATCGCACTGAAATTCAAAATCCTTAAGGTAATCAAGAAAACCTTCTGTAAAGCAGTTCTTGCTTCTTAAGAAATCGATGTCTTCATCAGTGAAGTGAAGGTTTGTCAGATATTCAATCATCTGCTCTACGCCTGCCATAATAGCATAACCACCCTTGTCAGGGTTGTTTCTGTAGAACATATCGAAGTATGCAGTGCGATCTCTGTGTTCACATTCAAAGTAACCGCCTGCCATTGTAAGTTCATAAAAGTCTGTCAGAAGCGTCAGATTTCTTTTGCTGAGATTATTGCTCATTATTACCCCTCCATATTTTATAGCGTTAATGCTTTCAAATACTATATTATAATACCACTGTTTTTCAGAATAATAAAGTATCTCAGATAATTTTTGTTGAAAATACAGAATCAACCGCTTGTTTTAACGAGTTTGTAATCTTAATCACCAAAATATTGCAATTTTTTAATTTTATTTACAAAAAGGGGTTGTTTTTTTTCGATTATGGTATTATAATTAAGTTCCACTTGAGTTTAATTGCATTATAGAATTCTTTTATAGAAATATCTTTTAGGTTAGGAATATTATTTAAGGGAGATCAACAGTATGAGATTACGTAAACAAGAACTCGGCGACCGCAATCTGGTAGGCGCCAGAGTTGAGGCAGCCAGAAAAAAGCGTGGCATGAAGCAGAAGGAACTCCTTGCGCAGCTTCAGGTAAACGGTGTTGATATGAACGCATCAGGACTCTCAAAGCTTGAGGGTCAGATCCGTTATGTAACAGACGTTGAGTTGGTTGCACTTGCAGATATCCTTGAGGTTTCTGTTGATTATCTCCTTGGCAGAGAAAACTGATTGTCATAATATTCCCGATTTCATCATTTAATATTACATATTAATTCAGACGGTTTAAGGACCGTCTGTTTTTTTTTGCTTGTAAATTCCTTTATTCTTGTTGATATTTTTCTTTATTTATTGTATCATAAATTGATATGTCTTTTGCATAAGGCATCAGATAAGTATTTTTACCTCAGTAATATGGAGGAGATATATAATGAATAACAGAATTCACGATTATTTCAATTCTCTCAAAGGAAGAAAGTTTGCCTTCATCGGACTTGGCAGAAGTAACCTGCCTCTTATAAAAATGTTCTGCGACAGCGGTGCGATAGTATACGCCTGCGACAGCCGTGATAAAGCATCTCTTGGTGCTCAGGCTCAGATGGCAAAAGACTACGGTGCAATTCTTTCTCTCGGGGAAGGGTACCTTGATAATCTTGATGTAGAGATGGTTTTCCGTACTCCCGGTATGAACTATAACAGCCCCGTACTTTCTCAGATGAGAGACAGGGGAATTGTCATCACATCAGAGATGGAGCTTTTCTTTGAACTTTGCCCTTGCAGAATTATTGCAGTAACAGGCTCTGACGGAAAAACTACAACAACCACCATCATTTCCGAACTTCTCAGAGCACAGGGTTATACAGTTCATCTCGGTGGTAACATCGGCAATCCCCTTATGCCTGAGATTTATGATATCAGAGAAGATGACTTTGCTGTTGTGGAACTATCCAGTTTCCAGCTTATTTCCATGAAGAAGAGTCCCTCTGTTGCTGTTGTAACCAACGTTGCTCCCAATCATCTTGATGTTCATAAGGATATGGAAGAGTACACAGACGCTAAACGTAATATTGTACTGTATCAGGATAAAGACTGCAAAGCAATCCTTAACCTTGATAATGAAATTTCCTTCTCTTTCAAAGACAGCACTCAGGCTGAAACCTTCTGCTTCTCAAGGACACAGCCTGTTTCAAAGGGTGCTTATGTAAAGGGTAATGAAATCCGATTCACAGACGGTAACAATGATGAATTCGTTATGAATGTCAGTGACATCAGAATCCCGGGACTTCATAATGTAGAGAATTATCTTGCTGCAATCTGCGCTGTAAAGGATTTTGTCACAAATGAAACCATAATAAAGGTTGCTGACACTTTCAACGGTGTCAAGCACAGAGCCCAGCTTGTCCGTGAGTTTGAAGGTGTACGTTATTACAACGATTCTATCGCATCTTCTCCTACACGTACAGCCTGTGGTATGCTTTCTCTTTTTGATGAAAAGATTATCCTTATCTGCGGCGGATACGATAAAAACATTCCTTATGCTCCTTTGGGCCCTGTTATCTGCAGCAAGGTAAAAACTCTTGTTCTCCTTGGTGCCACAGGCCCCAAAATAGAAACTGCTGTAAAGGAATCCGTTAATTATAGTGAAGACCTTCTTCAGATCATTTATGCTGACAGTATGGAAAAAGCTGTGAAAATTGCCAGAGAAAACGCACAGTCAGGTGATATAGTTGCTCTTTCTCCTGCATCAGCAAGTTTCGATATGTACCGTGATTTTGAGCAGCGCGGAGAACACTTTATGTCTGTTGTAAACGCTCTCAGCTGATATGATTCTTCTGTGTAACGATAAAGAAAGAGTGCAGGGTTTTCTTGCGGATTTCAAAGGCTCTGCTTGTGTTCGTAGTATAATTGAACTATATCTTCGCTCTTATGGCACAACCTATGACTTTGCTCAATTTTATATTCAGTTCTCAGATGTTACGAACACCGATACAGCTCTTGTTTTCCGATATAATCAGACTGTTTACTGTGTAGCAGACCATGGTTGCGATTTCTCTGAGCTTTCATCTTTTCTCTCAGGATTTACCGATGTTTCACTGATTTGTGATTCATCATTACAAAATCTTTTACCTTTTGCTGATAATATGAAAAAAGGTGCTGTTATGAGCAGGAGCGGCAGTCCTTTGAGTGTTCATAATGAGAATATTACTGTGATTAATGAACCTAAATCTGTGTGCAATCTTGTGTCTGAAAATATGTCTGAATACAAAAAAACAGACTTTTTTCTTAACACATCCCATCAGATGCGTCACGGCTGCTTGTCAGTTTTTGCATATATGCAGAACTTACAGCCCGTCAGTGTGGCCTCGGTGTTTTATGGCAGTAATAACACAGCGGTGATTCCCTTTGTATACACAGGTGAGTATTTCCGTGGAAATGGTTATTCTTCTCAGGTGCTTTCGCATCTTTGTTCAGACCCTGATTTTACATATCAGCTTTTGTGCGAAGAACATAATATTAAATTCTATGAAAAATGCGGTTTTACCCATACAGCTTATTGGGTAGAATACTGCTTGTGAGGTTTGTATGTATAATTTTTTTGATGTAGATAAAACAATAATTGATGCTTCTGAAAAAGCAATGGAAATGTGTCGGGAGCAGTTTGCAAAGATTGATGCTGTCAGAGAGTACAATCAGATTAAAATGCTCAGAGCTTTTCAGAATGCAAGAGTAAGTGAATCTATGTTTGGTGGCAGTAGCGGTTACGGCTATGGCGACAGAGGTCGAGATGCCCTTGATGAGGTTTACGCCTTTGCTTTTGATGCAGAAGATGCTCTTGTTCGCCACAATTTCGTAAGCGGTACTCACGCGTTGTGCATTGCACTGTTTGCGGTGCTCAGACCTGGTGATACTATGCTTTCGGTTGCCTCAACTCCATACGACACAATCCGAGGTACCATTGGCATAGATTCTGATTATTCAGGCTCTCTCAAGGATTTCGGTGTGAAATATGAAGAAGTAGACCTGAAGCCTGACGGCACCCTTGACTATGATGCCATCGAAAAGAAACTTCAGGAAAAACCCAGAATGATTTATATCCAGCGTTCCCGCGGTTATGAACTCAGACCCTCACTTCTTTTCTCGGATATAAAGAAAATCTGCGAGCTCACAAGAAAGGTTTCTCCCGAATCTGTAATTATGCTTGATAACTGCTATGGTGAGTTTGTGGAGTTTGAGTCTCCTCATTCCTGCGGAGTTGACCTGATGGCAGGCTCAATGATCAAAAACCCCGGCGGTGCAATTGCCCGCACAGGCGGATATATTTCAGGCAGACGTGATCTGGTAGAGCAGGCGGCATTCCGTCTCACTACTCCCGGCACAGGTAAAGAACTTGGTGCAACCCTTGACACCGTCAGAGAAATGTTCCTTGGTGCTTACAACGCTCCACACATTACAGGTGAAGCAATGAAAACTGCTGTTTTCTCTGCAGCACTATTTGAACTTTTAGGCTACGAAGTTTCACCCCGTTATAATGAAGACAGGGGAGATATCATTCAGGTCCTCAAGCTTGCAGATGCTAACGAACTTGTTGAGTTCTGCCGTGGTATTCAGGCAGCATCACCCGTTGACAGCTTTGTTGTTCCCGAGCCTTCCGATATGCCCGGTTATGACTGTCAGGTTGTTATGGCATCAGGCTCCTTCACACTGGGCTCTTCAATCGAGCTTTCCTGTGATGCACCTCTGCGTCCTCCTTTTGCAGTATGGCTGCAGGGTGCTCACGATTTTGATGCAGGTAAACTTGGCATTATGCTTGCGGCTCAGAGAGTAAATGCCCTTAGAAAAAATAATAATTAAAACAAAAACGGAGAGTTTTATGCTCTCCGTTTTGTTGTCCTTTATTCTTTTTTATTTCTGATGTTCTGAAAAAAATCTGTCAGCACCTTGCTGCAATCATCTTCCATAATTCCGCCGTAACATTCAGGTGTGTGGGTGTTTGGCAAAGAGAAAAGATTAATTACTGATCCGCAGGCTCCGTAGTTTAAATCAAATGCGCCAAAAACAACCTTGCTTATCTTTGCATTGATAATTGCTCCTGCACACATAGGGCAAGGCTCAAGGGTAACATAAAGGTCACAGCCGCTCAGATTACTGCTTTCAAGCACTCTGCCTGCTTCTTCAATGGCAAGTATCTCAGCGTGCTTTGTAGCAGACAAATCTCGGTTTGTACGGTTGTTTGTACATGCTATTATCCTGCCGTCCTTAACAATCACACAGCCAACAGGCACCTCACCATATTGTGCTGCCTCTTTTGCTTTTGAGAGGGCTTCTCTCATAAAATCATATCTGTCCATAGTTAATGTTTACTGCAGACTTACTACAATGTGTGTAAAGATAGAAGAAATAAACAGGAATGCAACCGAAACAATCATCAAAGGGCTTGTAACAAGCAATTTTGTTCTTGTTTTTCTGTCAAGTGTTCCTTGGTATTCCGCAGGTTTCATAAAGTTTTTGTCTTTTTTTGAAAGATTAATCACAAAGATAATTGCTGCAACAGCAATAGCTGCAACAATAATAAATGTAACTGCATCCACAATTGATTCATTCAGATTCAGACTGTCTGCATTTGTGTAGAGTATATCGCAAAGTACGCTGAATCCGTTGTTTGCTGCGTGAATGATTATTGCAGGAAGCATGGAGTTTGTGTAAACAACTGTCCATGCAAGCACAAGACCTACAAGGAAAGCAAAGGGGAACTGAACAAAATTTGCGTGGAAAATACCAAACAGGAAAGAGGAAACCACTATTGCAAAGGTGTCTCCCTGTTTTCTCAGTGTTCCGAGCACAGCGCCTCTGAAAAGTATCTCTTCAGAAAAAGCAGGAACTATCGCTGTGGAAATGAAATATACAACTATCTCAATAAAAGAGTTGCTTACAGGAGTCTCGATGTCCAGATTAAGATTAACTCCCAGGGACTCCGTTGCAGTGAGATACATATTTGTAAGCAGGTTTGAAATCATACAAACCGTAAAGCCTATGGTAACGATTGTCCACAGTTTATTTGCAGGAAGCTTGTTGAAAATAAGAATATCAGCGGGTTTCTTCTTGCTGAACTTAATGAAAACAAGTCCGCAGATACCGATTGCAGCAATGTTTGCAAGTCCTGAGATTACATTGTCAGGTACAGCGTCAATAAAAGAGGGTAGATTTGTGTTTCCTGCAAGTAACATATAAATAAATGACACCATAGTGCTGAATGTATCAAACACAACTGTTGCAATTATTATCATCAATCCAATGATGTTTACTGTGTGTCTGAAGTCTTTTTTGTCCTTATCAGACTGAAGTACCGCAGGGTCTGCCACAGGCTGAGAATACTCGTAGTTATTTGAATTTCCTGTATCGTTCATCTTGTACCTCCCAAATAAATGTGATATAATACAAAGGTGATTATAGCATCTGACAGAGTTTTTTTCAATAAAAAATGAAAAATAGCAAAATTTCTATTGACAAAACCTCTTCAAAAGGTTATAATTCTTTGCGTACAATAAAGCAAGGCATAGAGCTTTCACCTGTGGGGTGTCGTCTGCACGGGTCAATATTCAGATTTTTATACCATACCTTTGTGGTGTATTTATTTAGTATTGTTATGCGGACGGAAGCTTTCTGTCCGCATTATTTTTACATCATTTTGGAGGTGCTTTAACATTAGCAAGAAAGAGAAAGAAACCCTCATTAATGAGGATATCAGATGCGAAGAGTTAAGAGTAATTGGTCCTGATGGTTCTCAGCTTGGCATTATGCCTACTGACAAAGCTCAGAATCTTGCAATCGAACAGAATCTTGACCTTGTCCTTATAGCTGCACAGGCTCAGCCTCCCGTAGCAAAGATTATGGACTTCGGCAAGTATCGTTTCGAGCAGGCAAAGCGTGAGAAAGAAGCCAGAAAGAACCAGAAAGTAATCAACATCAAAGAGGTTCAGCTTTCACTGAACATCGATACTCACGATTTTGAAACAAAACTCAATGCTGCTATTAAGTTTCTCACCAAGGGTGACAAGGTTAAGGTCTCAATCCGCTTCCGCGGCAGAGAGATGGGTCACTCACAGTACGGCTATGACCTGATGCAGCGATTTGCTGAGGGTTGTGCAGAGGTTGCAAATATTGAAAAACCTGCAAAACTTGAAGGTCGTAACATGCTTATGTTCTTAGCCCCAAAACCGGTAAAATCATAACAGGAGGATTATTAACATGCCTAAGATCAAAACACACAGCGGTGCAAAGAAGCGCTTCAAACTTTCCAAAAACGGTAAGGTCATCCGTGCTCACGCAAACAAGAGCCACATCCTTAACAAGAAGACCACAAAGCGTAAGAGAGGTCTTCGTAAGACAGCTGTTACTGACGTAACAAATGCACGTCAGGCAAAGCGTCTGATTCCCTACAAGTAATAAACAAGAACTATTCGGAGGTAATATACAATGGCTAGAGTAAAAGGCGCGATGATGACTCGCAAAAGAAGAAAAAAGGTATTAAAGCTTGCTAAGGGCTACTATGGTGCTAAGTCCAGACACTTTAAAATGGCTAAACAGGCCGTTATGAAGTCCGGCAACTATGCATACATCGGCAGAAAGCAGAGAAAGAGAGATTTCCGTCGTCTTTGGATCACTCGTATTTCCGCTGCTTGCAAGGCTAACGGTACAAACTATTCCACATTCATGAACGGCCTCAAGAAGGCTAACATCACACTCAACCGTAAGATGCTCGCTGAGATCGCAGTTGCAGATCCCGCTGCATTCACAAAGCTCGTTGAGCAGGTTGTTGCTAAATAAAAATCTCGAGTTGCGTCCGGTTTTATGCCGGACGCTCTTTTTAATGTTCTGATTCCACCATTTTTATTCTTCAGGTGATTATTATGAAAGAAATTTCCAGTAAAGATAATAAACTGATTAAATATATTTCAAAACTTCAGTCCAGTTCAAAGTTCAGAAGGGAAGAGAAAAGATTTATTGCAGAAGGCCTCAGAGTCTGTGCAGAAGCCGTTTTAAGCGGTGCAGATGTAGTGAGCGTGCTTGTTACAGAAAATGCACTTTGCAAGCATTCAGAAGCCTTGAAACCCCTTCTTGACTCCTGTGATGATGTGTACCTTACCAGTGAAAAAGCAATGCAGGCTGCCTGTGATACTCAGACCCCTCAGGGTGTGGTTTGTGTAATAAAAACTCTTGACAATAATATTGATTTAGATACAATTAATAATAAGTATATATTGGCGGAGAATGTCCAGGACCCCAGCAATCTCGGCACAATCCTCAGAACAGCAGATGCTCTGGGGCTTTCTGGCGTTATTATGACCAGGGATTGCTGTGATATTTACAGTCCCAAGGTGTGTCGTGGTGCAATGGGAGCACTCTACAGAGTACCCTTCCTTATCATTGACAATGCTCCTGACTTTATCCGCGATTTTAACAAAACTGGCACTTCCTTTGCGGCAGTTGTCCGTAATGCTCAGCCTGTTACAAAATGCTCATTTGAGGGTAAATGTCTTATAGCAATAGGCAATGAAGGCAACGGTCTTACAGATGCAACTGCCGATGCCTGTACTGTTCGTACAACAATTCCTATGAGCAGTAACGCAGAATCTCTCAATGCTGCTATTGCGGCAGGAATCTTAATGTGGGAAATGATAAAATGAACGAAAGTACACGCTATTGGATATGGCTCACACAAGGTTTAGGCTATTGCAATGCAAAGCTTAAATACCTGCTTTCAATTTATCCTGATATCAGAACTCTTTATGACGGAGCAGAAAGTGAACTTCGTTTCTGCGGTATTTTTACTGATTCAGAAATCTCCCGTCTTATGAAAACTCCCATATCTGTGGCAGATGGAATTATCTCAAAGTGTAATGAACTGGGATATAAAATCATTGATTTTGATGACAGTGAATATCCTGAATCTCTTATTTCTATCGACACCCCGCCTGCAGTGCTCTATATACAGGGCAATCTGCCCGATGTAGATAGCCTTAACGCAGTTTCAGTTGTGGGTACACGCAAAGCAACTGTCTATGGTGTCCGTACAGCCTTTGAATTAGGTGCTAACCTGTCCGATGAAGGTTTTGTAGTTGTAAGCGGGGGAGCACTTGGAATCGACTGTGCCGCACACAGAGGTGTCCTTCAGCAAGGAGGAGTCACAGTCTGTGTTTTAGGTTGCGGTATCGATTACGACTACCTGAAAGAAAACAAAGGTATGCGTCAGGCTATAACCGAAAGGGGAGCAGTGATTTCCGAATACCCACCCGGCACTCCTGCTTCAAACAGAAACTTTCCCCAGCGCAACAGAATCATATCAGCCCTTTCAAAGGGTCTCATTGTAGTGGAAGCCCCCATGGGCAGTGGCTCAATGATAACCGTAGGCTGTGCTCTCACTCAGGGCAAAGATGTCTTTGCCGTTATGGGCAATGTGGATTCTCCGTATTCCGAAGGCTCAAATGCCCTCATAAAAGACGGAGCAATCCCTGTTACTTCCTACAAAGATGTTGCTGAATTCTATCTGGGTGTGGATTTTAACCGCAAACCTTCAGGAAAATTCTCTGACGAGGTTATTGCAACTGTTCCCACAAAACTCAGAAATTCAGCCGATACAACCAAAACCGACAATACTCCTTTACCTGTTCATAATGCAGATGCTGCACTCAGTGAAGAGGAGAAGGCTGTATATTTCACAATAGGTCTTGAACCTGTACACGTAGATAAGGTGGCAGAGCTTACATCACTGCCTGTCCATAAAATTTTAAGAATCTTATCTGTCCTCGAGATGAGTGATCTCATCAAAGATGTGGGAGGCAGAAATTACGTCATAAAATAATCTTCGGAGGTATATTATGTCAAATCTTGTAATCGTTGAGTCTCCTGCCAAGGCTAAAACCATAAAGAAATATCTTGGCAAAGACTACGAGGTAGTAGCCTCAATGGGTCATGTCCGTGACCTGCCTCAGGCAAGACTCAGCGTTGATATCAATAATAACTTCAACCCCAGATACGAAATCATCAAAGGTAAGGAAAAACTTGTAGAAGAACTTATTGCACAGGCAAAGAAGAGCGATAAAGTATTTCTTGCAACTGACCCTGACCGCGAGGGTGAAGCCATCTCATGGCATTTAGCATATATTCTCAACCTTGACCTTGATGATGCAAACCGTGTAGAGTTCAACGAGATTACAAAATACGGTGTAGAAAAGGGTATGAGCTCACCCAGAGCCATAAACCTTGACCTTGTAAATGCTCAGCAGGCAAGAAGAATTCTTGACCGCCTTGTAGGTTACAAACTCAGTCCCTTTGTATCCCAGAAAATCCGTCGTGGTCTTTCTGCAGGCAGAGTACAGTCTGTGGCAGTTCGCATTATCGTTGACCGTGAAAATGAAATCCGTGCATTTGTTCCCGAGGAATACTGGTCAATTGATGCAAAGTTAAGCCCCAAGGGCAGCAGAAAAGTATTCTCTGCTTTTCTTTATGGCAACGCAGACGGCAAAATTGAAATAAAAAATAAAGAGCAGGCTGACAAGATTCTCTCTGACCTTGAAGGTGCCGATTATGTGGTAACAAAAGTCAAGTCAGGTACAAGAAAGAAATCTCCTGCACCTCCTTTCATCACATCAACTCTTCAGCAGGAAGCCTCCAGAAAGCTTGGCTACCAGTCCAGACGTACTATGCGTATTGCTCAGGAACTTTACGAAGGTGTTGACGTTGAGGGAATCGGCGCAACCGGTCTTATCACATATATGAGAACAGACTCACTGCGTATCTCTGCAGATGCAATGAATGAAGCCGCTGCATATATCAGAAGTACATTCGGTGACAATTACCTTCCTGCCAAGCCCAGATACTTCAAATCCCGTTCAAACGCACAGGACGGCCACGAAGCTATCAGACCCACATCGGTTAACATCACCCCCGATATGGTAAAGTCAACTCTTACAACTGACCAGTATAAGCTTTATAAACTTATCTGGGAGCGCTTTATGGCTTCACAGATGGCAGATTGTGTTCAAAAGACAACTCAGATTGATATTGATGCAAACGGCTATGTTTTCAAAGCAAACGGCTATCGTGTTGACTTTGACGGCTTTACTCAGCTTTATGTTGAGTCAAAGGACGAGGAAGAGGCAAAAGAAAGCTCACTTCCTCCTGTAGAGAAGGATATGCCCCTCAAACTCAGAGAGCTTATGGGCAATCAGCACTTCACACAGCCTCCCTCAAGATTCACAGAAGCCTCTCTCATCAAAGCACTTGAAGAGTTCGGCATCGGCAGACCTTCAACCTATGCTGCTACAATCTCCACAATTGTAAATCGTGAGTATGTCAAGCGTGAAGGAAAGGTTCTTCATCCCACAGAACTGGGTGAGGCAATGTCTCAGCTTATGAAAGAACGTTTCCCCAAGATTGTAAACGTTAAGTTCACAGCTCAGATGGAGCAGGATCTTGACACCGTTGAGAGCGGTACCGTTGAGTGGAGAGAACTTCTCGGCACTTTTTATTCTGATTTCGAGAAGACTCTCAAGAAGGCAAAAGCCGATATGGACGGTGTAAAGATTCAGCTTAAAGAAGATGAAACCGACATTGTCTGCGAAAAATGCGGACGTAAGATGGTTATCAAGGTGGGCAGATTCGGAAAATTCATTGCTTGTCCCGGATATCCTGATTGTAAGAATGTCAAGAAGTACACAGAGAATATTGGTGTAAACTGTCCCGTTTGCGGCAGTGATGTTATCGTCCGCAAAACAAAGACAGGCAAAGCATTCTACGGCTGTTCTTCTTATCCAAACTGTAACTTTATGTCATGGAATGAACCCACCGGGGAGAAATGTCCTCAGTGCGGTGAAATCCTTTATAGGAAAAAAGGTAAAAAGCCCACACTGTACTGTGCTAAGGACGGCTGTGGCTACGAGAAAAAATAATGAACAATTCCTACATCAACGTTGTGGGTGCAGGTCTTGCAGGCTGTGAGGCTGCATATCAGATTGCAAAGCGGGGAATACCCGTCAGACTCTATGAGATGAAACCACACAAGAAATCTCCTGCACACCACACAGATAAATTCGCAGAGCTTGTATGCTCAAATTCGCTGAAAGCACAGCGTACATCATCTGCCGCAGGTCTTCTCAAAGAGGAAATGCGTCAGCTTGATTCCCTTCTTCTTAAGTGTGCAGATAAATGTATGGTGCCTGCAGGCGGTGCATTGGCAGTTGACAGAGATATTTTTGCTACTCTTGTTACAGATGCTATCCGTTCAATGGATAACATCGAGATTATCTCAGAAGAAATAGTGAAAATTCCTACAGATGCTGTGACAGTTATTGCCACAGGTCCTCTCACATCAGACGCACTTTGTGCAGATATTGTGAATCTTATGGGTGGCTCACTTTCTTTCTTTGATGCTGCCGCACCCATAGTTACCGCAGAAAGCATTGATCCTGAGACCTCTTTTGCACAGTCAAGGTATGACAAGGGTGATGGTGATGATTACATCAACTGTCCTCTCAATAAAGAAGAATATGAAATTTTTTACAAAGAACTAGTAAGTGCCGAACGTGCGCCACTTCATGATTTTGATGTTGCCGACCCTAAAGTATATGAAGGCTGTATGCCCATTGAGGTTATGGCTCAGCGTGGAGAAGACACAATCCGCTTCGGTCCTATGAAGCCTGTAGGCCTCCGTGACCCCCGAACAGGCCACCGTCCCTGGGCGTGTCTGCAGCTTCGTCGTGAGAACGCAGAAGGCACAATGTACAACCTGGTAGGTTTTCAGACAAACCTTAAATTCCCCGAGCAAAAAAGAGTCTTCGGTCTTATATCTGCCCTTAAGAATGCTGAGTTTGTCCGCTTTGGTGTTATGCATCGTAACACCTTCATTGACAGTCCCCGTGTTCTTAACAGTGACTATTCCGCAAAATGCCGTGAAGACCTGTTCTTTGCAGGACAGCTCACAGGTGTTGAAGGTTATATGGAGTCAGCCTCATCAGGTCTTATGGCAGGCATAAACGCTGCCTGCAGATTCCTGAATAAAGAAACATTCACTCTCCCTGCTGAAACTATGATTGGAGCTCTTTCACAGTACATCACCGATGAAACCGTCACAAAATTCCAGCCTATGGGAGCAAGTTTCGGACTTTTGCCTGAACTTTCAAACCGTTCAAGAGATAAAAAAATACGTGGTGAACAGTATGCCTCCAGAGCTTTGGAGACACTTCATCAGTTTACTGAGGAAAGGATGAACGAAGTATGAGAATTATAGTTGATGCTTTCGGAGGAGATAATGCTCCTCTGGATATTATCAAAGGCAGTGCCGATGCCATCAAAGAATTTGGCGTTGATATCACACTCACCGGTGATGAAGCAACTATCAGAAAAGTATGTGCAGAACAGGGCATTGATGCAAATCAGTTTACTATCGTTCACGCAGATTCAGTTATCAGTCAGAACGAAGCGGGCTCCGAGATTATGAAATCAAAGTCCGATTGCTCCATGGCAGTTGGTCTTAAACTTCTGGCTGCAGGTGAGGGTGATGCCTTCATCTCTGCAGGTAACAGCGGCGCTGTCTGTGTAGGTGCAACCCTTATTGTCAAGAGAATCAAGGGTATCTCCCGTCCCGGCTTTGCTCCTGTTATTCCCGGAGTGAAAGGTCATTTTATGCTTATGGATTCAGGTGCTAACCTTCAGTGCAGACCCGAAATGCTCCGTCAGTTCGGTGTTATGGGCTCTATCTATATGAACAAAGTTCTTGGTGTTAAGAATCCCAGAGTTGGTCTTGCAAACGTAGGCACAGAAGAGCACAAGGGTACAGAAATTCAGCAGGAGGCTTATGCACTCCTGAAGTCTGCACCCGTAAACTTCATCGGTAACGTCGAGGGCAGAGATGTTCCCAACGATGTATGCGATGTTCTTGTTTGTGACGGTTTCACAGGCAACCTTATCCTTAAGACCTACGAGGGTGTTGCAATTGCACTTATGAAGAAAATCAAGGGCATCTTTATCAAGAACCTAAAGAATAAAATTGCCGCTGCTCTTGTTATGAAAGATGTAAAGGGACTCAAAAAACAGTTTGATTACAGCGAACACGGCGGTGCACCTATCCTGGGTGTAAAGAAGCCTGTTTTCAAGGCACACGGCAATGCAGACGCAGTAACATTCAAGAATGCAATCAAGCTCACTGTTCAGTATGTTGAGCGAGATGTAATCGGAGAGATTTCAGCAGCTCTTGAAAAAATCAAGGCAGAGGGTTGATATCAATGACCGAACTTCAACAGAAAATCGGATATGAGTTCAAGGACATTTCACTTCTGTCAGTTGCCCTGACTCATTCTTCATATTCCAACGAGGTTGGTAAAAATACAAAATGCAACGAGAGAATGGAGTTTCTTGGTGACTCTGTACTTTCTCTTGTTGTTACAAATTACATATACATAAACTTCACTCAGTTTCCTGAAGGAGACCTGACTCAGCTTCGTGCATCCCTTGTGTGCGAGAAAACTCTTTACAAGTTTGCAAAGAAGATTGATCTGGGTAAGCACATCAGACTCAGCCGTGGTGAAAAACACGGTGGCGGTGCTGACAGACCATCAATTCTTTCTGATGCTTTCGAGGCACTTATTGCTGCAATCTATCTTGATGGAGGATATGAAGAAGCAAGACGCTTTGTTATGGAATTCATCGTGCCCGAAGTAAAGAATATCCGCAAAAAGCCTCAGAAGGACTATAAGACTACTCTCCAGGAGATTGTTCAGAAAAACCCCGGTGAAAGACTTGAGTACCGACTGGTAAGTGAGAGCGGTCCCGACCACAACAAACACTTTGTGGCGGAAGTTCTTCTCAATTCCAATTCTATCGGCAGAGGCGGCGGAAGAAGTAAAAAGGAAGCCGAACAGCAGGCAGCCCGTGCAGCATTGGAGTTGATGGGCTATTAAACGCTCCAACGTATCGGTTTTCGTTCCTTTTGCAGGTTGTCCCAACAGATGCAGTTTCTGTGACCAGCACAGAATTACAGGTGTTATCAGACCAACCACCACTGAGGACGTGAAATCAGCAGTAGAAACCGCTCTCTCATCCGGCGGTATTGATTCACATAGTTCAGAAATTGCCTTCTTCGGCGGATCCTTCACTGCAATAGACAGGGAATATATGCTGTCACTTCTCAAGGCAGCCTGTGAATACAAAGACCATTTCAAGGGGATCAGAATATCTACAAGACCTGATTGTATTGATAAAGAAGTGCTCACACTTCTGAAAAACCACTGTGTAACTTCAATCGAGCTGGGTGCTCAGTCTATGTGTGATGATGTGCTTTCGCTCAACACAAGAGGTCACAACAGTGATTGTGTTAGAGTGGCTTCTCAATTAATCAAATTATACGGTTTTTCTTTAGGACTTCAGATGATGACAGGTCTTTACGGAAGTACTGATGAAAAAGACGAGTACACCGCAAAAGAGTTTATAAAGCTTGCTCCCGATACAGTCAGGATTTATCCCACAGTTGTATTGGAAGGCACAAAACTTGCTGAACTTTTTCTGACAGGGGAGTATACTCCACAGTCTGTAGATGATGCAGCAGCTCTTTGTGCAAGGCTTATTCCTATGTTTGAAGATGCAGGAGTAAACGTTATCAGGGTAGGTCTTCACAGCAGTGACACAATGGAAAGCAGTATCATAGCAGGTGCATACCACCCTGCATTCAGAGAACTGTGCGAAAGCCGCATATTTCTCTCATATATAATTAATCAGTTAAATGAAAACGAAACACCAAATGGTAAGATACTCATAAAAGTATCACCCAAGGCTGTTTCAAAAGTAACAGGACAGAAAAAGTCAAACCTGACAACCCTCAGAAAAATGGGGTATATTCCTCAGGTCATAGAGGATACATCTCTTTCGGGTCGTCAGATTATAATAGAGGAAGGCTGAAATTATGCTCCTTAAATCCTTGGAACTTCAGGGTTTCAAAACATTCCCTGATAAAACAAAGTTAACATTCAATACAGGTATCACCGCAGTTGTAGGTCCTAACGGCTCGGGCAAAAGTAACATCAGCGATGCTATCCGTTGGGTACTTGGCGAGCAGGCTCCCAAGAGCCTTCGTTGTTCACGTATGGAAGATGTTGTATTCAACGGCACAACAGGCAGAAAACAGCAAGGTTTTGCTGAAGTTACTCTCACAATCGATAACTCCGACAGAGCCCTCAGATATGACGGTGATGTTGTATCCGTAACCCGCAGATACTACCGTAGCGGTGAAAGTGAATACCTTATCAATAAAACCCAGGTCCGCCTTAAGGATATCAATGAACTTTTCATGGATACAGGTCTTGGCAGAGACGGTTATTCCATGATAGGTCAGGGTAAGATTGATAGCATCGTTTCTTCAAAAAGTGACGACAGACGCGAAATTTTTGAAGAAGCCGCTGGTATCTCCAGATACAGATACAGAAAGATTGAGGCTGAAAGAAAACTTTCACGTACGGAAGATAATCTTGTCCGCCTTCGTGATATCGTATCTGAACTGGAGTCAAGAATCGGTCCCCTTAAAACTCAGGCTAAAAAAGCTCAGGCTTTCCTCGAACTTTCAGAGGAAAAAAGAGGACTTGAGATTGCTCTCTGGCTTGATACTCTGAACAAATCCTCAGGTGTCATCAGAGATTATGAGGATAAAATTGCAATCTGTGAGAATCAGTGTGCTGAGGCTGACAAAGTCCTGTCTGAAATTTCAGAAAAGACAGATTCTATGTACGCAGAGAGCGGCCAGATGGCTACACTTCTTGAGCAGTTGCGCACACTTATTTCTTCCTGTGAGGCAGAAATCTCAGAAAAACGTTCAGCAGTATCTGTTGCAAACAATGATATTCTTCACAATAATGAGAATATAAGCAGAATTCGCCTCAATCTCCAGCAGATTGACGAGCAGGCTGACGATATCCAGAAGGAAATCACATCAAAACTTGCACAGATTGAAGAAATCAAAAAGACAATCAGTATTAAGCAGAAGCAGTATGATGAACTTGCTGATGCTCTTAACAACATAAATGTAGATGCAAGCCGCAGTTCCGATACACTGCAGGAAATTACAGCATCTGTTGCAGCTCTCAGTGCCAAGCAGGCAGATGAAAGAGTTACCCTGATGACCAGTGCATCTTCTGTTACAGAACTTGAAAACCGCATTTCTGTTCTCAATGAAAACAGGCAGAAACGTCAGGAACAGCTTGCAACTCTTGATGAAATGCTCACTGAGTACAAAAAACAGCTTGAAGCTGCTCAGCGCACAATCACTCAGCTTACAAACTCTATAAAAGGTCTTGAGATGAAACTTTCCTCCAAAGAGGAAAGACTCTCAGAACTTCGGGCAAGAGCAGACAAACTTACTCTGGATGCAGGTGAAAAAGCCCGTAGAGCAAAAGTTCTGCAGGACCTTGAGCAGAATATGGACGGCTTCAGCCAGTCAGTAAAAGCAGTAATGCAGGGTGCAAAGGCAGGAGCACTCAAAGGTATCCGCGGCCCTGTTTCCAGAATTATTGCAGTGCCTTCCGAGTACGCAGTAGCCATTGAAACTGCACTGGGATACGCAATGCAGAACATTGTTACAGCAACAGAGGAAGATGCAAAACGTGCAATTGCTTACCTTAAACAGCACAACGCAGGCCGTGCAACCTTCCTTCCCGTAAACACCATCAAAGGCAGAAAACTCACAGAGCAAGGACTTGATGATTGCTACGGCTTTGTAGGTATAGCCTCAGACCTTTGCTCCTGTGATGATCAGTATGAATCAGTTCTCCTTTCACTTCTTGGCAGAATCGCAGTGTTTGATGACCTGAACAGTGCTACCACAGCCGCAAGAAAATTCGGCTATAAGTTCAAGGTTGTCACTCTCGACGGTCAGGTTGTAAACGCAGGCGGCTCACTCACAGGTGGTTCCTTCTCAAAGAATTCAGGACTTTTAAGCCGTTCTTCAGAGATTGCCCGCATTCGTCAGGAAGCAGATGAACTTATGAAGAAAGCCGAAGCCGCAAAGGCAGAACTTACATCTGCTCAGAGCGAATCCGCAGCCATTGAGGCTGAACTGCTCGGTTACCGTGCTGACCTATCCAAGGCTTCTCAGGAACTTGTCCGTATTGAAGCAGAAACAAGAGCCTGCGAAAACGAGCATTCCGCAACCGCACAGGCACTCTATGAAATTGACACTGAGATCACCTCCTGCAAGAACAGAATCTCCGACCTTAAGACAGTTATTGCTGAGGCGGAGGTTGTTATTGCGAAGTTCACAGATGATATCTCTGCTCTTGAGGCACAGGCTGCTCAGATCAGCGGAAGCCGTATGAGTCTTAAGGAAAAACGCGAAGAATTCTCAGAAAAGCTTCAGCAGCTTCGTCTTGAGATTGTCACATTAGAAAAAGATATCGAAAATCTCACATCAGATATCGAAGCAGCCAAGCAGGCAGAAAATAATCAGGAAGCACACAAAGCAGAACTTCTCAGAGAAATCGAAGAAATCGAAAAAGCAAATGCTCTTATTCAGTCAAGGATTTCTGAACTTGAGGCAGAAATCAGTGCTCTTGAGGAAAAAATATCTGATGCCCGCAAGGATATCGACAATGCCTCCAGGCGCAGAGATGAAATCGAGGCTGAGTCAATCCGCCTGCGTCAGCTTGAAAAAGACAAGATGTCAGAGCGCGAGCATGTTTCCTCAGAACTTGCCCGTCTGCAGGAGAGAAAACTCAATATGCAGAGCAAGTACGATTCAATTATTCAGAAACTCTGGGACGAATACGAGCTTACACGTCTTGAGGCTGAGGCTCATGCCGCAGAGATTGAAGATATTCCTGCTGCACAGCACAGACTTACAGAACTCAAGCAGAAAATCAAATCCCTGGGAACAGTTAACGTAGGCGCTATAGAGGAGTACAAAGAAGTATCTGAGCGATACGAGTTTATGTCAACTCAGGTAGAGGACGTTGAAAAATCAAAGAAAGAGATTCTGAACCTTATCGGTGAACTCACCAAGAAGATGAAGGAATCCTTTGTTGAAAGCTTTGTTCTTATCAACAAGCACTTCGGTGCTACTTTCACAGAGCTTTTCGGTGGCGGTACAGCAAAGCTTGTTCTCACTGACCCTGAGGACACTCTGGGCAGCGGAATCGATATTTCTGTTCATCCTCCCGGAAAGATTGTTACAAATCTTGATGCTCTTTCAGGCGGTGAAAAAGCCCTCGTTGCCATTGCACTTTACTTTGCAATTATGAAGGTGCGTCCTTCTATGTTCTGTGTAATGGACGAGATTGAGGCGGCTCTTGACGAAGTAAACGTAAGCCGTTTTGCAAGGTACCTGAGAAACCTCACAGATTCCACTCAGTTCATCACAATCACTCACAGACGAGGAACTATGGAAGAAGCCGATGTTCTCTACGGTGTTACAATGCAGGAGCAGGGTGTTTCAAAGCTTCTTGAACTCAGAGCTACAGAAGTAGCAGAGAAACTTAAGATGGAAGCAAACTGACAAATCAGTTAATTTACATAAAGGAAGATATATATGGGATTATTCAGTAAGATTAAAGAAGGACTCAAAAAAACCCGTGATGCAGTTGTTGGTCAGATTGACTCAATGCTCAAGTCCTTCAAAAAAATCGACGAAGAACTGTTTGAAGAACTGGAAGAACTTCTTGTAATGGGTGATGTAGGTGTTCCTACAGCAGAGAAAATCTGCAATGAACTCAGAGAAAGAGTCAAGAAAGAGGGTATCACAGACCCTGCACAAATCAACAGCCTTCTTTGTGAGATTACAGCGGATCTCCTTCGTGGAAATCAGGAACTCAATATTTCCACCAAGCCCTCCGTTATCCTCGTTATCGGTGTTAACGGTGTAGGCAAAACAACTACAATCGGTAAACTTGCCAACGACCTGAGAAACCGCGGTAAGCGTGTTACCCTTGCAGCAGCAGATACCTTCCGTGCTGCTGCTATTGACCAGTTACAGATCTGGGCTGAAAGAAGCGGCTCTGATATTGTCAAGCAGAACGAAGGCTCAGACCCTGCTGCAGTTGTTTATGATGCTATCTCTTCTGCTAAAGCAAAGGGTAGCGATGTTATCATCTGTGATACAGCAGGCAGACTCCATAACAAAAAACACCTTATGGACGAGCTTGCAAAAATCAACAGAATCATTGACCGCGAACTTCCCGATGCTGATAAGGAGATTCTCCTTGTACTTGACGCAACTACAGGTCAGAACGCAGTTAATCAGGCTGTAGAGTTCAGAAAAGCAACAGGTATCACAGGTATCGTTCTCACAAAACTAGACGGTACAGCCAAGGGCGGTGTTGTTCTTGCAATCCGTGACGGACTTGATATCCCTGTGAAGTACATCGGTGTAGGTGAGCAGATCGACGATCTCCAGCCCTTCGACCCCGATTCCTTTGCAAAGGCACTCTTTGACAGAGGTGAAGGAAATGACTGATTTCCTCATTGCAACCAATAACGCCCATAAAGTAGAAGAGTTTAAACGTATTCTTCTGCCTCTGGGCATCAATGTTATGTCGGCAAAGGACGCTGGAATTGATTTGGGTGATGTTGTTGAAGATGGAGAAACCTTTGCAGAAAATGCAAAAATCAAAGCTCTTTCAGCATTCAGAAAGTCAGGACTTCCTTCCATAGCAGATGATTCTGGCCTTTGTGTTGATGCGCTCAACGGTGCCCCGGGTATTTTCTCAGCCAGATTCGGCGGGGAAGATATCCCTCAGTCAGAACGCAATCTCCTTCTTTTAGGCGAAATGCTCAGAAGCGGTAATTCATCAAGAAAAGCAAGGTTTGTAAGTTCAATCTGCTGCGTTATTTCAGAAGATGATATAATCAGCGTAGAAGGTATATGCGAGGGTGAAATCGCTCATGCTCCTTGTGGAGAAGGCGGTTTCGGTTATGACCCTTTGTTTATTTACGAAGACGGCAGATGCTTTGGTACAATCAGCGGAGACGAAAAAGATAAAGTCAGTCACCGCGGCAGATCCCTCAGAGCACTGCGTGATAAATTAACAGAAAGAAAGGACGTGCTGTAATGCTTACAAGTAAACAGCGTGCATATCTGCGCGGACTTGCCAATTCCTACGAAACAATCCTTATCGTAGGCAAGGGCGGTCTCACAGATACAATATATAAACAGGCCTCAGATGCACTGAAAGCCAGAGAACTTATCAAAGGCAAAGTTCTTGAAACCTGCGAGTATTCTTCCCGCGAGGCAGCAGATATTATTGCTGAGCAGGTAGGTGCAGATGTTGTTCAGGTAATCGGCTATAAATTTATCCTTTATAAGCCCAATCCTGACGAGCCTAAAATCAAACTTCCCAAAGCAAACAAAAAATGAGCAGAATTGCAATGTTCGGCGGCAGTTTCAATCCTGTGCATAAAGGTCACAAGGCACTTGTGCTCAGAATGATTGAAGAGTTTTCTCTTGATACCGTCTATGTTATTCCCACTTTCTGCACACCGCTGAAGGATAACACTCCTATGGTAACCCCACAGCACAGACTCAATATGTGCAGGCTGACCTTTGCAGATGTGCCTCAGGTGACAGTCAGTGATGCGGAAATACTCAGAGAAGGCAAAAGCTATACTGTCGATACACTCAGCGAAATCCGCTCAAATCACCCTGATGACGACCTTTTCCTTATAGTTGGAGCAGACAGCTTTATGCAACTGCCTCTGTGGCACAAAGCTGAAGAGATTTTCTCTCTTGCAACAGTTCTCACTATTGCAAGGGGAGAGTTTGATTATTCTGAGCTATCAGTTCAGAAGCAGACTCTTGAACTTAAGTTCGGTGCCCGTGCATTTGTTGTGAAAGAACCTGTTGTGCAGGTCTCATCAACTCAGATAAGAAAACTCATATCCACAGGCAAGCATTTCAGCCACTTGCTCTCAGAAGGGGTAAGTGAGTATATTTTGGAAAGCGGGTTGTATGGTAATGAAAATTGACTCTTATTATGAACTGGCAGAAAAACGTCTTGGAGAGCGTCGCTATAATCACAGCAAAAATGTTGCTGCAGCAGCAGTGCGCCTTGCAAAGAAATACGGGGAAGACCCCATAAAAGCAGAAATTGCAGGAATTCTCCACGATATCACAAAAGAAGTAAAAACGGAAAACCAGTTGCAAATAGTAGAATCGGGTGGTATAATACTTGACGATGTTTGCAAAAAATCCCCACAGCTTCTTCACGCAATTACGGGTATGATATATTGCAGAGACACTCTGGGCATTGATGACGAAGATATCCTCAATGCAATCAGATATCACACCACAGGCAGGGCCTCAATGTCACTTCTTGAAAAAATCATCTTCATTGCTGATTTTATAAGTGATGAGCGTGATTATCCCGATGTTGATATTATGCGTCGTGAGTGTGATAAATCCCTTGAGGACGGTATGCTCTATGGTCTTGGCTTTGTAATTCCCGATCTTGTTTCAAAGAAAAGGGCAATCCACCCTGACGCCATTGCTGCATACAACGAACTTGTTCTCAATAAATAATGAAAGGAAGATTTTTATGACATCCTTTGAACAGGCAATAGAATCTGCAAAGATTTTATCAGATAAAAAAGCAAGAAACCTTAGTGTTATCAAGATTGGTGAGGTATCTTCTCTTGGTGACTATATGGTACTTGCAACAGGTAATAACTCCACTCACGTTAAAGCTCTTGCTGATGAACTTGAGTTCCAGCTTAAGGAAATGGGTGTAACAGTTCATCACATTGAAGGACACCGCAGTGAGTCATGGATTTGCATGGACTATACAGATGTTATTGTTCATGTATTCTCTGATGAAGCACGAGAGTACTATGGTCTTGACCGACTCTGGCAGGACGGAGAGTCTGTTGACCTTTCAGGCTACATTACCGAAGATTAAGCAGTAAATTATTGATGAGGAGGACTCATTTTGAGATATGATCATAAGGCTGTAGAGCCTAAATGGCAAAAAATCTGGGAAGATAAAGGTGTATTCGAAGCACAGGATAATTCCGACAAGAAGAAGTTCTATGCTCTGGTAGAATTCCCTTATCCTTCAGGTGCAGGTATGCACGTTGGTCACATCAAGGCATACTCAGGACTTGAGGTTGTTTCCAGAAAAAGAAGAATGGAAGGCTACAATGTACTTTTCCCCATAGGATTTGATGCATACGGACTTCCTACAGAAAACTACGCAATCAAAACCCGTATCCACCCCAGACAGGTAACAGATACAAACATTGAGAAATTCACAAGCCAGCTTAAAAAGGTAGGCTTCTCCTTCGATTGGAACAGAGTAATCGACACAACAGAAGAAGACTACTATAAGTGGACACAGTGGATTTTCCTCAAGATGTTCGAAAACGGTCTTGCTTTCAGAGACAAGACTCTTGTAAACTACTGTCCTTCCTGTAAGGTTGTACTTTCCAACGAAGACTCCCAGGGCGGTAAGTGTGACATCTGTCACAGCGACATTGTCCAGAAGTCCAAGGACGTATGGTATCTCCGTATTACAGAGTATGCAGACAAGCTTCTTGAAGGTCTTAAGGAAGTAGATTATCTTCCCAATGTAGTTTTACAGCAGGAGAACTGGATTGGTAAGTCCACAGGTGCATTTGTTAACTTCACAGTCAAGGATACTGACGAAACACTCAGAATCTACACAACCCGTCCCGATACCTTGTTCGGTGTAACCTTTATGGTTATGGCTCCCGAGCATCCTATGCTTGATAAGTATAGTGATAAGATTGCTAATTTTG
>JAZQHL010000096.1:0-9923 GCA_045540595.1 Ruminococcus sp. | reverse complement strand
CCGCTTGGCCTCCGACTTGGTGGAGGAACGGGACGTGGAAGGCGCCGTCCCCTACGATTTCCGATAAAACACTTTATTGTGTCTGTATTCTCTTATTTCCCGCCTTTCGGACTCATCTGCGGGAAGGTTCCTTTGCAAAGCAACGGGAGATTATCAGCACTGCAGCAACTATAAGCTGGAAAGTAACTGTGTAATCAAAAAGTGCCATTGCCTCAGAGATAAGCAGTAAATCGGACACGGGACGCACATAAAGTGAGAGTCCCCCAAGCACCGCCAGAACACCTGTAGCAGTCATCAACACTCTGCCAAAGGACTTTGCCACACGGGAGGCACGTGCAATCTGAGAAATACCCAGAAACATCAGCCAGAGTCCCATTATGTACACAAGGTTAACTGTGAACAATGCGTTGTCCACATACCAGAAAATAAAGGAAAGTCCACAGAAAAATGAGGCTATTCCATCAAACAGGAGCCAACCGCTGCCTGCTGCTTTGACACCTGCAGTAAAGAAGGCAAGCACGCTGATAACACCAAAGATAATCAGTGCTATTCCGCACATTGTGTCAGTGCCCATTACATTGGAAAGTCCTGAAACAACTCCCCACAATGCACCTACTGCAAGAAAAATTGAGGAAATAATCCAGAAGGCATTGAGTGTTCTTTTCATCTGTCTACCTCTCTTATATTAGTTAATCCGAATTTATGTTACTGCCTGCTTTTTCCTTATACTCAAGAGGAGCAGGCTTTAGTTTTTTCATTTGTCTGTGAGCACCTGCTCTGTATGCAAGGTAAAGTGCAAGGCTCATCACGCACAAAAGCGTAAGCACCACAGAAACTATGGTCTGATTACTGAAAGCAACACCGCCGATGTTGGTGGTGCCTTTTATAAGCGTCGTATCAGTTTCACCGTTTATGGCAACAGGCTCTGAATCTGTAAGGTCAGAATCGGAATCTTCTTTGTTTTTGTCTGATAAACTTATTGCGGATTGTGAAATCACAACCTGAGAAGGAGCGCAAACCAACACTTCAATATCCTCACAATTGCAGGAAATTGCATCTCTGACAGAAAGATTGATCTCTGTATTTCCTGCACACAAAGCCTTGAACTTAAAACTCATAAGTGCAGTATTCTCTTTGCAGGAAACACCGTCTTCATCAAGATACACCACTGTGAGTTTTCCTTTTTCGGAACTGTTCACACTGTACTGTGCAGACTTATTAATTACAGAAGCACTGTCAAAACTTACAGTCTCATAATCATAAGTAAACTCTGCCACGAAGGAGGAAAGTTTATCCTCAGTTTTGCAACAAAGAACAACCTCAAACTGTCGGTTTTGGTTAACCTGCGTATCTGATAGTGAAAACTCTGCTAAAGACCCTGCACTCACCAAAACGGAAGAGAAAACAACCATAACTGCCACAATTGTGAAAAGCAAAAATACTCTCAGAAAACGTGGGGAGTTCATATCACAAAGCCGCCGTTTACACCTAAGACCTGTCCTGTGATAAACTCTGCTCTGTCGCTTGAGAGAAACGCCACCGAATCGGCAATATTCTTGGGAGTTCCAATTTTTCCGATGGGAGTTTCCTCTATCAGTGCATCAATGGTTTCTTCGTCAATTTCACTCAGCATATCGGTTTTGATAACACCCGGGCAGACGCAGTTGACACGCACACCTGAAGGTGCAAGTTCTTTTGCCAAAGCCTGAGTCAGACCGATAACACCCGCTTTTGAAGCAGAGTAGTGCACCTCACAGGAAGCACCCACCTGACCCCACATAGAACTGATATTCACAATGCTGCCGCTCTTCTGATTAATCATAATCTTTGCGGCGGCACGGCTGCAGTTGAACACACCCGTAAGGTTTGTGCCAATCATATTGCTCCACTCTTCGTCAGTGATTTCTGTGAATAGTTTGAACTGAGCAATACCTGCATTATTCACAAGCACGTCAACTCTGCCGAAGTTTCTGTATGCGGTTTCGATAAGTATATCAGCCTGAGCGGAATCAGACACATCTGCCTGCACCGCTATTGCTGCAATGCCATAACCTGAAACCAGCACCTCGGCAAGTTGCTCTGCTCTTTCTTTATTTACTTTATATCCTAAAATCACATTGTAGCCGCTCTTTGCAAGGGCTACTGCACAGGCGGCACCGATTCCTCGGGAGGCACCTGTAACTACTGCGGTTTTCATATAAAAAACCTCCTGTGAAAGATATATTATTACTTCTTCTTGAAACCGTCCTTGAGGGATACACTGCGGTTGAAGATGAGTTTGTCAGCAGTTGAGTCTTTATCTGCGCAGAAGTAACCCAGTCGCATAAACTGATAGCCTGTACCAACCTGTGCACCTTCAAGTGAACGCTCTACCTTACAGTGCTCAAGCACCTTGAGAGAATCAAGGTTGAGGAAATCAAGGAAGTTTCTGTCACCTGCATCGGGGTCAGGCACTGTAAAGAGGTTATCGTAAAGACGAACCTCAGCCTCAGCACAATTTGCAGCATCTACCCAGTGGATAGTACCTCTTACCTTTCTGCCGTCAGGAGTATTACCGCCCTTTGTCTCAGGGTCATAGGTAGCATAAACCTCTACCACGTTACCCTCTTCGTCCTTTTTGCAGCCTGTGCACTTAACGATATATGCAGACTTAAGACGAACTTCGTTGCCGGGGTAGAGTCTCTGATAGCCCTTGATGGGCTCCTCCATAAAGTCCTCTGCCTCAATGTAGCATTCACGGCTGAAGGTGATTGTTCTCTTGCCGTCTTCTTCACGGTTGGGGTTATTCTCTACCTCAAAGGTCTCTGTAAGGTCTTCGGGATAGTTCTCAATAATGAGTTTTACGGGGTTGATAACCGCCATAACTCTCTGGGCTTTTTCGTTTAAGTCTTCTCTGAGGCAATGCTCAAGGAAGCTGTACTCAACAACGGAGTTTACCTTGGAAACGCCGTTTCGTTCTGTGAAGTTACGGATAGATGCAGGGGTGTAGCCTCTGCGTCTGAGACCGCACAGAGTGGGCATACGGGGATCGTCCCAGCCACTTACATAGCCATCGTCAACAAGAGTTCTCAGTTTACGCTTTGACATAACAGTATTGTTGATGCCAAGACGTGCAAACTCAATCTGACGGGGCTTTGCAGGAACGGAAACATTATTGATAACCCAATCGTAGAGAGGTCTGTGGTCCTCAAACTCCAGAGAACAAAGGCTGTGAGTGATGTGCTCCATTGCGTCCTCAATGGGGTGAGCAAAGTCGTACATGGGATAGATAACCCACTTGTTGCCTGTTCTGTGGTGAGGAAGTTTATTGATTCTGTAAATAACAGGGTCACGCATATTGAAGTTACCGCTTGCAAGGTCAATCTTTGCACGCAGGGTCATTGTGCCTTCTTCAAACTCACCTTTTCTCATTCTCTCAAAAAGGTCAAGGCTTTCTTCAATGGGTCTGTCACGGTAGGGGCTCTGTGCAGGAGTAGTCAGGTCGCCTCTGAACTCACGCATCTGCTCAGCATTGAGTTCGCATACATAAGCAAGGCCCTTCTCGATAAGCTCCACTGCAAAGCGGTACATATCATCAAAATAATCAGAAGCATAATAGAAGCGGTCGTCCCAATCGAAGCCCAGCCACTTGATATCCTCCTGAATAGCATCAACGTACTCCACGTCTTCCTTTGTGGGGTTTGTATCGTCCATACGCAGGTTGCACACGCCGCCGTACTTCTGTGCTGTACCAAAGTCAATGCAGATAGCCTTTGCATGACCGATGTGCAGGTATCCGTTAGGCTCGGGTGGAAAACGGGTGTGTACTGTCATACCCTCATACTGACCGCCCTCGGCGATATCCTCATCGATAAAATCGTGGATAAAGTTTGAGGGCATAACCTTTTCTTCGTTCATTTCTGCAGTAATTTTCTCGTCTGCCATTTATGTTCACCTCTTAAAAATTAAGCAAAATTAAGCATTTAACTTGGAAAGACCGATTTCCATTCTGCGCAGGGACTCTTCCTTGCCGAGAATATCCAGAATCTCCACAGCACCGCCGGGAGTTACGGTCTTGCCTGCCACTGCAATTCGTGCAGGCCACATAACTGTGCCGTTCTTAACCTCAAGCTTCTCTGCAAGAGAGATAAGAAGTTCCTTGATTGCATCGCAGTTCCAGTTTTCAAGAGCAGAAAGCTCGTCATACACAGCCTTCAGAAGTGCAGGTGCATTCTCAAGGTTTGTCTTGCTCTTTTTATTTATAAACAGATCTGCCTCATACGAAGGAAGTTCCTTGAAGAAATCAATCATAGGAGGAATGTCTGTAAGTTTAACCGTTCTCTGCTGTAAAATACCTGTGAGTTTCATTGCGTCATAGGGAGTATCACCGAAAACTTCCTTGAAATACGGGTCAGCAACAGAGGCAAACTGCTCTGCAGTCATACCGCGCATATACTCGGCATTGAGCCATGAAAGCTTATCGTAGTCAAATACAGAGGGAGACTTGGAAATCTCATCTACGTGGAAGTTCTCACAAAGCTCCTCCAGTGTGAAAATCTCCTGATTTGACTTGGGACACCAGCCCAGAAGCGCAATGTAGTTGATGATTGCCTCAGGCAGGTAACCGTCTTTTACCAGATCCTCAAAGCCTGTTGCACCGTGACGCTTGGAAAGCTTTGAAACCGAGCCGTCCTCGTTCTTGCCCATAATCAGAGGCAGATGCACATAGGTGGGAATCTCCCAACCAAAGGCTTCGTAAAGAAGATTATATTTAGGTGTGGAGCTCAGATACTCGCAACCTCTTACAACATGGGTGATACCCATTGTGTGGTCGTCAATAACGTTTGCAAAGTTGTATGTAGGATAGCCGTCAGACTTGATAAGAATCTGGTCTGTAAGTTCAGAGTTCTCAACTGTGATATCACCGAAAACTGCGTCGGAGAATGTGGTTGAGCCCTCGGTAGGCATTTTCTGACGGATAACGTAAGGTACACCCTCTGCAAGGAGTCTGTCAATCTCCTCCTGAGGAAGGTCTCTGCAGTGACCGTCATAACCGCCGCCCACTGTCTCCTCAGAGAGTTTCTCAAGTCTTTCCTTGGTGCAGAAGCAACGGTAAGCCTTGCCTTCTTTGATAAGCTGCTCAGCGAAAGGTAAATACATATCCTTTCTCTCAGACTGAACATAGGGGCCGAAGTCACCGCCCACATCGGGACCTTCGTCGTGATTAAGTCCCGCTACCTTAAGTGTGTTGTAGATAACATCAACCGCACCTTCAACAAGACGCTCACGGTCTGTATCCTCAATTCGGAGTACAAACTTACCGCCCTGACTCTTAGCAATCAGGTACTCGTAAAGAGCAGTTCTCAGGTTTCCCACGTGCATAAAGCCTGTGGGACTGGGTGCATAACGTGTACGTACTGTCATATTCAAAACCGTCCTTTCGGTATAAATTCATATTTACCCATAGTATCACATTTTAATAATTTATTTTACCACATATAAATTAATATTACAATTATTTAGAGAAAATATTTTCGCAGGAATACACAATAAAACTCCAAAAAAAGATAACGAGGACTGAGTGTATGATGCACTCAGTCCTCTGTTTTTGTTTATGTGTCTGATTCTTCTTTCTGCTCATTCATATGATGCTCGATTATTCTGTCAATATCCTGTGCAGGTCTGCCTGATACAGTTGCAAGGCGATAATACTTTTCTTTGTTTTCTTCGTCACCCTTAAGTGCGTAAATCACCGCAAGTAAAGTGGCTGCTTCAACACCATTATTCTTAATCTCCAGAGCCTTTTCCGCGTCCACTATTGCATTGTCATATTCCTGCATTCTGAAGTAGCAGTTTGCTCTGTTGTTGTATGCATAATAGTTTGTGCTGTCAGACTCAACAGCCTCAGTCAGGTGACTCAGCGCCATTTTAAAATCACCGCTCTGAAGGTACAGATTGCCCAGATTACTGTGCACCTGACTATTCTTTGGTGAATATTCAAGAAGAGAATAATAAGTCTTTATAGCGTAGTCTGTAAGCCCTGCATCACTGTAACAAAGAGCAGAAAAAAGCAGCACAGGTACAAGGTCATTTTCACTCTTTGCCTCGTTTGCAAGCTGAGACAGGAGTTTAAGCGCATTGTTATAGTTTGATTCATCGTAGAATCTTGTTGCGCTGACAAGTTTCTTTCTCAGAGAAGGAGTGTGCGCAAAGGCAGAGCCCAGTTCTTTGGCGTAAGCTTTTTCATAAAAAGCCAGATTTGCTCTTGTGTTACCTCTGAACATTCTGAATATTAATGCAACAAGCAAACATACAACAAGAATAATCTTGAACAAATTATCCTGATGAGTTCTGTAATTAACTACAATATCGTAAAAGTAAAATCCAAGACAAGCAAGTATCAGAAGGATTATCAGAGAAATTACAATTATGCGGACATTCTTTTTATCCATCAGGCAACACCCCTGTTATTATGTAATATTTACGGATTGTATTTTATCAGATTAGAACAAGCTTGTCAACGAATAGCCATCATACTACTTTGCAAACATCAACTCACCAATCGTCAGACAAAAAAGCCTCCCTCTGATTGAGGGAGGCTGATTTATAGTATATTATTCATCTCTGCCGCAGCATTTCTTGTACTTTTTGCCGCTTCCGCAGGGGCAGGGGTCGTTTCTGCCAACCTTTTTGCCCTTCTTGACGGTTTTGTTGGTACTCATTGTGCCGTCACCTGCAAACTCCACAGGCTTTGCAACCTGTTCACGCTTGACAGCAAAGGTCACAGGATTCACCTTCACAGGCTCTGCACCCTTGCCAAGGATTACCTCATGTCTTGCAGCGGCTGCTTTCTCCGCCTCACGGCGCAGTCGCTCTTCTTCCTCCTGACGGCGTTTGATTGCATGAACGCTCAGGGGCATTGTAAATACCAGTTTTACTGCATCCTGACGGATAGCATCAATCATCTGGTCAAACATCTCGAAGCCTTCGTGAGTATACTCAACTACAGGGTCGTGCTGGGCATAAGCGCGCATACGGATACCCTGCTTCAGCTCCTCCATATCGTCAATATGCTCCATCCAGTGGGTGTCAACTGCACGCAGCAGGCAGGCACGTTCAACCTCACGCATGGTTTCCTGAGTAATAAGCTGCTCGTACTGGGAGTAGAGTTCATCTGCACGATTCAGAAGTATTTCCTTTACATCTGCCGCAGTAAGGAGTACCATCTCTCCTTCTGTGAAATTAAGTGAGCATTTTTCGTCATCTGTAAGCCAGCCGTAGTAATACTCCTTAAGGCTGAGAAGATTCCAGTTATCACTTGTTCCACTCAGGTACATATCCACGTTTGCTTCTATGGTCTGTCTGATCATACCCATAATTGTTTCGTGGATATCCTCGCCGTCAAGAACCTGATTACGCTGTTTGTAGATAATCTCACGCTGACGGTTCATAACATCGTCAAACTGAAGAACATTCTTTCTTGCACCGAAGTGGCTCTGCTCAACCTTCTGCTGAGCATTCTCTATTACATTTGAGAAAAGCTTGATGTCGATTGCAACATTCTCATCTCCTGCAAATCTGTCCATAAGCATCTTCATACGGTCACCGCCAAAGATACGCATCAGATCATCTTCTGCAGAAAGGAAGAACTGGCTGCAGCCGGGGTCTCCCTGACGGCCTGCTCGGCCTCGGAGCTGGTTGTCAATTCGGCGGGATTCGTGACGCTCTGTGCCGATAATGAAAAGTCCGCCTGCTTCTCTTACCTTCTCTGCCTCTTCTCTCAGGTCTTCCTTGAACTGAGTGTGAAGTTCAGAGAAAACACGTCTTGCTTCAATGATTTCTTCGTTGTCGGTATCTGCAAAACCTGTTGCTTCGGCAATAAGCTCATCTGTGAAGCCCTGCTTACGCATTTTTGAGGTTGCCATAAACTCGGCATTACCGCCAAGGATAATATCTGTGCCTCGGCCTGCCATATTGGTAGCAATGGTAACTGCGCCCAGTTTACCTGCCTGAGCAACAATCTCTGCCTCTTTCTCGTGCTGTTTTGCGTTGAGCACATTGTGAGCCACACCGCGACGTGAAAGCATCTTTGACAGAAGCTCTGATTTTTCAATAGAAATTGTACCAACCAGTACAGGCTGGCCTTTTTCGTGGCATCTGACGATAGTATCAATAACTGCCTCGTATTTTGCCTTCTGAGTAGCGTAGAAGCAGTCGTTCATATCCTGACGTGCAAGAGGACGGTTTGTGGGAATCTCTACAACGTCCAGCTTGTAAATCTCTCTGAATTCCTGCTCCTCGGTCATGGCAGTACCTGTCATACCTGAGAGTTTCTTGTAAAGACGGAAGTAGTTCTGGAATGTGATTGTGGCAAGGGTCTTGTTCTCATTCTGAATCTCAACACCCTCTTTTGCCTCAATAGCCTGATGCAGACCTTCGTTGAAACGTCTGCCGTACATCAGACGGCCTGTGAACTCGTCAACAATGATGATTTCGCCGTCTTTGTTTACGTAGTCAATATCCAGGTGCATAATACCGTGAGCACGGATTGCCAGATTGATATGATGCTGAAGTGTCAGGTTGTCGGGGTCTGTGAGGTTTTCCACACCGAAATGCTCTTCTGCCTTCTTTACACCAAGCTGAGTAAGGGTTGCTGACTTTGCTTTTTCGTCAACGATGTAGTCGATGCCGTTTTCTTCAAAGAAAGACTCCATATCCTCCTTGGTGTTTACCTCGGTGAATACATACTTTTTGAGTCTGCGTGCAAAGCTGTCTGCACGCTGATACATATCGGTGGATTTATCACCCTTACCGGAAATAATCAGAGGAGTTCTTGCCTCGTCAATGAGGATAGAGTCCACCTCGTCCACAACTGCAAAGGCGTGACCGCGCTGAACACGATGCTCCTTGTAAACCGCCATATTATCACGGAGGTAGTCAAAGCCGAACTCGTTGTTTGTGCCGTATGTAATATCTGCATTGTAAGCGGCACGGCGTGCATCGGGAGTGATATCGTGAACAATCAGACCAACGGAAAGTCCCATAAAACGATAGAGCTTACCCATCCACTCGGAGTCACGGCGTGCAAGGTAATCGTTGACGGTAACAATGTGCACACCCTCACCTGTAAGGGCATTAAGGTATGCAGGCAGAGTTGCCACAAGGGTTTTACCTTCACCTGTTTTCATCTCGGCGATTCTGCCCTGATGAAGAATGATACCGCCCAGAATCTGCACAGGGAAGTGCTTCATACCAAGCACACGCCAGGAAGCCTCACGGCATACTGCGAAAGCATCGGGGAGGATATCGTCTGTTGTCTCACCTTTCTGGAGACGTTCTTTCAGAATGGTAGTCTGAGCTTTCAGCTCTTTATCTGTCATTGCGCTGTACTTTTCTTCAAGTGCAAGGGTCTTGTCGCACAGAGGCTGTACACGCTTAATCTCTCTTTTGCTGTAACTGCCAAAAAGAGCTTTGAGGAAATTTGCCATTTTATTCTTCCTTTCAATGGATAAGTGTGCGAGTCTGTATAAAGAATTCTTGCCTCCCTCTGAGGAGGAACAGAAAGGCTTCCCCTTGAGGGGAAGCTGTCGCCAAAGGCGACTGATGAGGTGTAGGGCACGCAGTATCCGTTAATAACTTCATATATGAACAGCGTTTCCACCTCATCCACCGCAAGCGGTCCCCCTTTTCCTTGCAGGAACGGCAAACCCTCTGTCTGCTTCGCAGACATCTCCCTTATCAAGGGAGTTTCCTCAAGGGGAAGGCTCCAATAGCCTTTACTAAGGGGCGCCACGAGCACTGCTTTATCGACAAGCTGATACACATTATCCCATTATAATCATATTTATTTAATTTATCATACCACACCAAAAGAAAAAAAGAAAGGGAATTTTGAAAAACCCTTGATTTTGACTGCAAAATTTACAAACAGGAAACAAAAAGCC
>JAZQHL010000095.1:0-6389 GCA_045540595.1 Ruminococcus sp. | reverse complement strand
TGTCACGAAGTGACAGAGGGAGGCAGGGTCAGTTAAGAGCTGTCAGCAAAGCTGACTGAGGGAGTAATCTAAAAACTATCCACCTCAAACAAAGCCTCCCTTGTGTAAAGGGAGGTGGCAAAAATCTCTGATTTTTGTCGGAGGGATTGTAAACCTCCATAAATAATGAACTTATCCACCGTTTGATTTTTCAAGCGGTGGATTTTTATTTTTGTCATAATCCTGCCACTCTCTTAATACAATGTTGTAGAACATAGAAGGAGAGAAAATATATGGACTATGCACTCAAAAAACAACTTGTCAGTACCACCACAGAAATCCTTGATACTGTATCACAGCAACCTGTTGATATAGATTTTACGCTTCCCGATTATTGTGCGGATATTGAAAAAATACTGAAATGTACCCTTACTCCGAAGATATACACCCGTACTCTTTCAGGGGGACAACTCAGAGTGGACGGCGCCTCTTTAATCAATATAATCTATTGCGACAGCAGTAAAAAAACAATCCGTTGTTGCGAGCAGACCCTGCCTTTTTCTGCTACCTTTCCCATAAACGGTGAGGTAGGGGAGCATATAATCCAAACTCACGCAAGAGCAGAGTATCTTAACTGCCGTGCACTTACACCCCGCAGATTGACCATTCACGGTGCTTTTTCACTTTATGCCAATGTTTTAGGGAAGAGAATCTGCGATATATATGATGGCAAAACAAACCACGACCTGCAGACAAAGACAGAGACAAAAGAAATCTCAGAACTTTGTGAGTTCTCACAGGAGATTGCCAACATCAGCGAAACCGTCAGTGTCCGTACAAAATCAAACCTTGAAACCATTGTTCGCAGTGAACTTACCGCAATCCTTACAGATTTTTCCGTTTCGGGTGAAAAGATAACTGTCAGAGGTGAAATGACTCTGAGACTTTTCTATATCTGCGACGCGGTAACGGGTGAGGTAGACAGGTTTATCTATGTTTTTCCTTTCACAAAGATTCTCACAGAAGCAGATGCAGACTGTTCTGTACGTGATATCCGTCTGAATGTGCTTTCCTATGAACTCCTCCTGCGTAATGAGATGATGACAGAAGAGCCTGTTGTTAATGTGGAGGCTAAACTCTGCGTTACTCTTATGGGATACAAAACCCGCAATATCAGTTATATTTCCGATGCTTATTCTACGGTTTGCCCCACAGAGCTTACCTTCTCTGCTGAGCAGATGTGTGAGAATGTAACCACTCTCACAACCGGTGCTGTTTCAAAGCCTTTGTTTTCTTTAGGCGAAAAGCCTGTGGGCAAGATACTGGATATTTTCACAGAAGAGCCTGTTTTGAATGCATCTGTCAAAGATTCGTCCCTTTCCTTTGCAGGTAAAGTCAATGTGTGCATCATAGCCTGCACAGATGACGGAGAAGTAATAAGTATCGAGCGTCAGGCTGAGATTTCATCAGAAGAAATCCTTCAGGGGGATTTCAGACAGGTGACAGGGGCTGCCTGCACCGTAACCTCTGTCAGTTACCGACTGAGCGATAATAACGAAATCGAACTTCGCATTGATATGCGTCTGTGTGCCACAGTCTGCAATCTGTGCTCTTTGCAACAGGTAACTCAGGTGATTTCTACAGACGGTGAGCTTTCACAAAGCAATAGCCCTCTTACTCTCTACTATGCTCACAGCGGTGAGAAACTCTGGGATATTGCCAAGCGGTACAATGCTTGTGTAGATACACTGTGCGATGAAAACAGCATTACCGAAGAAACCCTTTCCGATGGCAGAATGCTCCTTATACTCAGAGCATAGTATTCCTGCAGAAATCCCTTGAAAGAGGAAATAAAGACTATACATTACAATATACAGAATCAGGTGGAGGCAAAACAGTGGAACAGAGAAACATCTATCAGGACATAGCCGCAAGGTGCTCAGGAGATATTTATATCGGAGTTGTAGGCCCTGTGCGGACAGGTAAATCCACATTTACCAAACGATTTATGGATACCCTTGTTATTCCTAATATAGAAGACGATTACCGCAGAGCCCGTGCAAACGATGAACTGCCCCAGTCAGCAGGTGGCAGAACAATTATGACAACTGAGCCCAAGGTTATCCCCGAGGAAGCAGTGCAGATCTGCCTTGAGGGCAATGCAACCCTCAGTGTCCGAATGATAGACTGTGTAGGCTACATAGTTGAAAGTGCCTTGGGATATATAGAGGAGGATTCACCCCGAATGGTGAAAACTCCCTGGTTTGATACAGAGATACCCTTTGATAAAGCCGCCGAATTCGGCACACGCAAGGTTATCACCGACCACAGCACAATCGGACTTGTCATCACCACAGACGGGTCAATCAGCGATATTCCCAGAGAAGATTACATAGAAGCCGAGCGCAGGGTTATTAGCGAACTTCAGGAGATAAACAAACCTTTTGTGATTCTACTCAACTGCCTTGAGCCTTCTTCACAGGAAAGCCAGACCCTTGCTGCAGAACTTGCAAAAACCTACAAAGTTCCTGTGATTCCCATATCCTGTCTGGAACTTGACGAAACAGAAATAAAAAGAATCCTTGCGCAGATTCTCTTTGAGTTTCCCATTCAGGAGATTAATGTAAATATCCCGTCATGGGTAGTAACACTCCCAAAAGACCATTGGCTTAAATCAAGTGTATTTTCTGCAATAAGCCAGTGTGCAGGCGGAATAGAAAAACTCAGACAAGTACAGCAGGTTGCAGAGGATATCTGCCTCAATGAGTACGTCACCGCTTCAAGACTCTCTGCTCTTGACCTTTCCTGCGGCAGGGCAGAACTTACAGTGATGCTTTCACCCGAGCTTTTCTTCCGTGTCCTCTCAGAGCAGACAGGATTTGATATACCTGATGAGAAAGCACTTCTTGACAGTTTCTCAGAGCTGTCTGCAAAGAAATCCCGCTATGAGCGTATTGCAAAAGCCTACGAAGATGTGCTTGATAACGGCTATGGCATTGTTATGCCCACAATGGAAGAACTTCATCTGGAAGAGCCTCAGATTGTAAAGCAGAGCGGAAAGTACGGTGTGAAACTCCGTGCATCAGCCCCTTCTGTCCATATGATGAGAATAGAAACCTGTGCAGAGGTCACACCCCTTGTAGGCTCAGAACAGCAGTCTGAAGATCTGGTGAAGTATCTTCTCCGCGAATTTGAAGAAGATCCTGTGAAAATCTGGGAGTCAGATATCTTCGGCAAATCTGTCAGCGACTTGGTAGGGGAAGGATTACAGAACAAACTCTACAGAATGCCCAACGATGCCAGAAAGAAACTCACAGAAACAATGGAGAAAATTATCAATGATGGTTGCAACGGCCTCATCTGTATAATTCTCTGATAAATACAGTGTATTCTGAAACCGCTGAAAATTTTTCGGCGGTTTTTTGCTTTTTGTATTGAAAATTTGCAGGAAAAAGTATACAATGTATGTATATGTGGGAAAGTGTCTTTCTTTTTCTGAAAGCACAGCTTTTTCATAATCTGTGATTGGAGGTTTCGTATGACTACCTACCTTGCCGCAGCAGAGCCCAATATGTCAGTTGTTATCCTGATTACAGGCTTTGTTGTTGTATTTGCTGTTCTTATTCTGCTTATTGGAATCATCTGGGCTTATTCCAAGATTGTTTCCTCTGTGCAGGGTGCAGCACAAAAAAGAAAAGATAAAAAGCAGGCTCAGCAGGCTGAAGTTGCTACCCCTGAGGAAGAATCCGCTCCTGTTGTGACCTCTCAGGAAACTGCTCCTTCTGACGGCTCCCTGGACCTTCAGACCGTTGCAGTTATTGCTGCAGCTGCACAGGCTTTCTACGGTGAAGGTAAAGTCCGTGTTGTGGGTATCCGTCCCGCAGCAGGTGCCAACACCCGTTCTCAGTGGGCAACTGCAGGACTTCTGGAAAGTATTCCTAAAATGAGATCGGAGGGACTTTTATAATGGGTATATTACAAGGCTTCCTTGACGCCCTCTTGGGTCTTTTCAATGATTCAGGTCTTATGGACCTTTCCTGGAAGAATTATGCAATGATGGCTATTGCCTGTGTTCTTCTGTATCTTGCAATCAAGAAACAGTACGAGCCTCTTCTGCTTCTGCCTATTGCTTTCGGTATGTTACTTGTTAACCTTTATCCCGACATTATGGCAGCCCCTTCAACAGAACTTGTACCTATGCAGCAGTACATAGATGCACATGGGGGAGAGATTCCAAACTACGCAGTAACAGTACTTGATGGTATTCAGTATTATAACGTACCTACCAACGGCGGACTTCTTTACTATCTCTATCAGGGTGTAAAACTTGGCATTTATCCGCCCCTTATCTTCCTTGGTATCGGCTGTATGACAGACTTCGGTCCTCTTATTGCAAACCCCAAGAGCTTTATCCTCGGTGCTGCAGCACAGATTGGTATTTTCTTCACTTTCATTATTGCTACATTAATCGGCTTTACAAACGCAGAGGCAGGCTCTATCGGTATTATCGGCGGTGCAGACGGTCCCACAGCTATCTACACAACCTCAATCCTTGCACCTCATCTTTTAGGTCCCATTGCTGTTGCAGCTTACTCCTATATGGCTCTGGTGCCCATCATTCAGCCTCCCATTATGAAGCTTCTCACAACAAAGAAGGAACGTTCTGTAGTAATGCAGCAGCTTCGTCCTGTTTCTAAACTCGAGAAGGTTTTATTCCCCATAATTGTTACAATTGTTGTAGCTCTTCTTCTTCCCAGCGCAGCACCCCTTGTAGGAATGCTTATGCTCGGTAACCTGTTCAAGGAAAGCGGAGTTGTAGACAGAATCTTCAAGACAGCTCAGAACGAGCTTATGAACATCATCACAATCTTCCTTGGTGTGACAGTCGGTGCTACCGCTACAGGTGAAGTATTCCTTACTGTTAAAACACTTGGTATCATCGCTCTCGGTCTTGCAGCCTTCTGTCTTGGCACAGCCTTCGGCGTTCTCTTCGGTAAGATTATGTATTGGCTCACAGGCGGTAAGGTTAATCCCCTTATCGGCTCAGCAGGTGTATCCGCAGTTCCCATGGCAGCCCGTGTTGCAAACAAGGTTGGTCAGCAGGAAAATCCCTCAAACTTCCTTCTTATGCACGCAATGGGTCCCAACGTAGCAGGTGTTATCGGCTCTGCTGTTGCAGCAGGTGTACTCATCAGTGTTCTGGGATAATCAGTAAATTTTCAGGATATACAGGAAATTTTACAAATTATTATCCTATAATTCTTAATAAGAATAAAAAAGTCGCACATATGCATTAAAATGTTATATGTGCGACTATATTTTTTATGGTCTGATTATTTTAAGGAGATGATATAGTTGAGAGACATTACCATCAATGATATTCTTAAGATGATTCTTGCTCATATCAAGCTTATCATCATTGTCTCTGTAATTGCAGCGCTGGGTGCTTATATCTACGCGGATAATTTTATCCCCAAGAAGTACTCATCAACATCTATGATTTTCATCAAGTACGACGGCTCCGATTCAAATGACAATCAGTCAAGTGATAACCGAGTTTCTTCAGGTGCACTTACTATGTCTGCAAACCTTGCTGAAAACGTATCTGTTATTTTCAGCCGTTGTGAGGAAATGCTTGATATTATCCCCGGTGGTTATGCTGTAAGTATTGCAAGCATCAATGAAACCAATGCACTTACTATTACAGTTTCAGGCAGTGATGGTCAGATCTGTGCAGATACCGCTAATGCAATCCGAAACGCTTCTCCCGAAGTGTTCGAAAAATACTACTATGGTGGTGAGGCTGTTCCCTTCGGACGTCCTGCATCAGTTCCTGCAAACCATTCATCTCCCAATGAAACCCGTTTCGCACTCTTCGGCTTTGCAGGCGGTCTGATTATTTCTATCCTTATTGCTATTATTATGGAAGTTATCGACACCACCATCAAGCCCGGTGATGACCTGTTCAAGATTTACGAGGTTCCTGTATTTGCCGAGATTATCGACTTTGACTCGGATTCAGGCTCCAGAAAGAAAGGAGCGTTAAGGAAGTAATGAAAATCGGACAGAATAATAAATCTGTAAAATACGCAGATAAATCCAGAAACGTTATCAACAGTGACAGTAAGTTCGCCATTGTTGAGGGCTACAAAATTGCCCGTACAAATCTTGTTTTCTCTCTTTCTGCATCAGACAGCAAATACGTTGTTGTTACCAGCTGGTCAAAGGGTGAGGGTAAGTCCACAGCCACAGCAAACCTTGCAATCTCATTCTCAAAGATGGGCAAGAAGGTGCTTCTTATCGACTGTGACCTTCGTCGTCCCAACCTGCACAACCTGCTCAAGCTTCAGAACACAGCAGGTCTTTCTGAGGTTATCGGTAAGTTTAAGTCTCTTCCTGAGGTTATCCAC
>JAZQHL010000094.1:0-4281 GCA_045540595.1 Ruminococcus sp. | reverse complement strand
GTCCGCAAGGACGGATTTAGTTGAAAAAGAAAAGACAAGTCTTTCGACTTGTCTTTCTTTTTCTGGCACCCCCTGCGGGAATCGAACCCACAACTAACCCTTAGGAGGGGTTTATTATATCCATTTAACTAAGGGGGCATCTGTTATTAAATTTATGATGATAAATTGCAAAACAAACCCACCTCTGAAATGAGAGTATGTTATTTTGCTTTGTTATTTTATAATATCCTATGTACTTTGTCAAGAATTACAGATAAAAGTTACCCACTGCAATAACGCAGTGGGTTTATAATTTTATCTTCTTTTCTTGGGTTTGTTATTTGTGGGCTTACGTCTGTTACCCTGATTTGATGTTCGTTTGGTTGTATTACGTGAGGACTGCTTTGCAGGCTTTTCGGGTGCAAGCGGAGTGACAAGGCAGTTTTTGCCTGTGCCAATGAGGTCGTGTCTGCCTGCACGACGCAGAGCATCGTGAACTATCCTGTGATTTTCAGGCTTATAATACTGTAGAAGTGCTCTTTGTTCAGCCTTTTCACGGGGAGTTTTAGGAACATAGACCTCTTCCATTGTGTATGGATCAAGCCCTGTGTAGAACATACAGGTAGAAACCGTACCGGGTGTGGGATAAAAATCCTGAACCTGCTCAGGGTGAAGTCCTTCTTTTTTAAGGAACTTTGAAAGCTCTATTGCATCATTCAGGGTACTGCCGGGGTGAGAAGACATCAGATATGGCACGAGATACTGCTTTTTGCCGATACTTTCTGTAAGTTCATAGAATCGCTTTTTGAAGCGGTTATATACATCTACCGGAGGCTTACCCATAAATTTCAGTACATTCTCAGAACAATGCTCAGGGGCAACCTTAAGCTGTCCGCTGACGTGATGTTCAACAAGCTCCTTGAAGAAGGTTTCATCTTTATCTGCAATAAGGTAGTCAAAACGGATACCGGAACGGATAAAGACTTTCTTGACTTTGGGAAGTTTGCGGAGTTTTCTGAGAAGTGAGAGATAGTCACTATGGTCAACATTAACTGCAGGGCATACTGAAGGTGCAAGGCATTTTTTGTCAGGACAAAGTCCGCGCTTGAGCTGGACATCGCAGGAGGTTGCTCTGAAGTTTGCAGTGGGTCCCCCTACATCGTGGATATAGCCCTTGAAATCAGGCATATCAGTTATGGTTTTTGCTTCTTCAATAACCGATTCGTGGCTTCTGCAACTGATTTGTCTGCCCTGATGATATGCAAGGGAGCAGAAATTGCAGGCACCGTAGCAACCGCGGTTATGGATTATTGAAAACTTAACCTCTTCTATACCGGGTACTCCGCCCAAAGCCTCGTAAGAAGGGTGGTAAGTACGCATAAAAGGCAGTGAATATACAGAGTCCATTTCTTCAGTAGTAAGAGGAGGCATAGGCGGATTCTGAATCAGAATCCTGTCACCATGACGCTGGATAACAACTGAGCCTCTGACCGCATCGTGCTCCTGCTGCTGAATTCTGCAGGACTTTGCATAGTGGCGTTTACCTCTTTCAGAGGGCTCACATACAGCCTCAAAAGAAGGACACTCCTTTACAGGACCAGGGGTATAATCGTGAGTTTTAACCGAATAACATGTACCGCGGATATCAGTCATTGTACTGATATTTTCACCATCACGAAGTCGGTCGGCAATTTCTATAATATGCTTTTCTCCCATTCCGTACATCAGAAGGTCTGCACCTGAATCTATGAGAATGGAGGGACGCACCTTATCGTCCCAGTAATCATAATGTGCAAAACGTCTCAGAGAAGCCTCAAGTCCGCCGATGGCTATAAACACATCTCCGAAGATTCTGCGGATATTCCTGGAGTATACAATGGTAGCACGGTCGGGTCTTGCTCCTGCTTTGCCACCCGGAGTATATGCATCTTCACTTCTGGGTTTCTTTGCGGCAGTATAATGAGCAACCATAGAGTCAATATTTCCGCCGTTTACAAGGAAGCCGAGTTTGGGTGTACCAAAACGCTGATAATCACCATCTGACCTTGGCTGAGACAGAATACAGACCCGATAGCCGCCATGCTCAAGCACACGGGATATTATAGCAGTACCAAAAGACGGATGGTCAACATAAGCATCACCTGTGACCAGAACGAAATCGGGTCTGTCCCATCCGCGCTCCTGCATTTCTTTTTTTGTTATAGGTAAAAAGGGCATAACAAGCACCTCACAATTAATTCAACAATAATATACCATACTTTTCTCATAAGTGCAAACGGCATATTTTGTGAATGAATTACAGAAATTAGTTTTCATAATAACATCATTTTATTTTATTTACTATTTACAAATACTTATGTTCTGAGTTAAAATATATTTGTGTTTGTTAAAGATATTTAACAAGCCAAGTCCAGATGGGAAGGTTTGATATCAATGAAAATAAGAATAGGTATTTATGGTTACGGCAACCTTGGCAGAGGCATTGAAAATGCTATCCGTCAGAATCCTGACATGGAGCTTGTTGCTGTATTTACACGTCGTGACCCCAAGACACTTACAATCGGTACTCCCGGTGTTACTGTTGCAAGTGCAAACGACGTTGAAAACTATAAAGACAAAATAGATGTTATGATTATCTGTGGCGGCAGTGCAACAGATCTGCCTGTACAGACTCCTGCCCTTGCAAAGATGTTCACTGTTGTGGACTCATTCGACACTCACGCAAAGGTACCCGAGCATTTTGCAAATGTTGATGCGGCTGCTAAAGAAAGCGGTAAGGTTGCCATGATTTCTGTAGGCTGGGATCCCGGTATGTTCTCTCTGAACAGACTCTATGCCGGTGCAGTTCTTCCCGAGGGTGAAGATTACACCTTCTGGGGTAAGGGTGTCAGCCAGGGCCATTCTGATGCAATCAGACGCATTGATGGTGTGCTTGATGCAAAGCAGTACACAATTCCCGTAGAAAGTGCGCTTGATGCTGTCAGAAGCGGCAGTGCCCCTGCTCTCAGTACAAGAGAAAAGCACACAAGAGAATGTTTTGTTGTAGCTGAAGAAGGCGCTGATAAAGCCCGAATAGAAAAAGAAATAAAGGAAATGCCCAACTACTTTGCTGATTATGACACAACAGTACACTTTATTTCAGCAGAAGAACTGAAGCGTGACCACTCAGGTATTCCCCACGGCGGATTTGTAATCCGCACAGGCAAGACAGGTGCCAACAAGGAACACAACCACGTTATCGAATACAGCCTGAAGCTTGACTCAAACCCTGAGTTCACAGCATCTGTAATCGTAGCCTTTGCACGTGCTGCACACAGACTCACAGTAAAGGGTGAAAGCGGCTGCAAGACAGTTTTTGACATTCCCCCTGCTCTGCTCAGTACAAAATCTCCTGAAGAACTGAGAAAAACTCTTCTTTAATATCATCATAAAAAATCAAGGACTTGCCGAATATATCAGCAAGTCCTTTGTTTTATTTATTGAGCCAGTCAGGTCTTTTCATTAATTCATCGTTGATACGTCTTGCATCAGGAGTTGTAATTACATACAGACGACCATCGGTGGTATGAATATTCACCTTAGAAATCGAATCGGTAAGCACACTCTGCAAAACATCAGAAGAAAGTTCTTCCGCTGAAACCTTCCCCTTCTCAAGACACAGGAATACTATACCATTATCACAAAAATATATATTGCAGTTTTTCACTTTACCGCACAGGTTGAAGTTTCCATTTGCTTTTAAAAACACAGGAGAAGTTATATTCTTCTCTGCTTTTTCATATTTACTCTCAGTATATTTCTGGTGAATAATGAAATAAACAAGCAGAAAACAGGCAAATAAACCGCCTGAAGCAACAGCAAGTATGAACGGAGACTGCAAATCAATAAAATCAAAAACAAAATACCATAGGACTGCAAAAAGCACCCCCATAAAAGCAGACAGACCTACTCGTACTTTCATAAACACATCTCCAGAAAAACAATTGAAGTATTATTGGATTATAATATCATACTGTAACTTTATTTTCAATAGTCGTAACAAATAGAATATCAAAATGAAATAATTTTAAGCCAAGATTTCTCTTGACAAGTGGATAGTGTTATGATAAAATATCATTTGTTCGATACGGAGAGGTGTCCGAGCGGTTTAAGGAGCTAGTCTTGAAAACTAGTGATACCGAAAGGTACCAAGGGTTCGAATCCCTTCCTCTCCGCCAATTTTATCTATTATATGTTTTTATATAATTCACCATGGTACGGAGGATTACTCAAGTGGTGAAGAGGCTCCCCTGCTAAGGGAGT
>JAZQHL010000093.1:0-10744 GCA_045540595.1 Ruminococcus sp. | reverse complement strand
TGGCTATGAAGGCAATCTCTGAGGCTGTTGTAGAGGCACAGGCAGACCTGGGCGTTATCTTTGATACCGACGTTGACCGCGGTGCAGTGGTAGACAGCAAAGGTAATGAAATCAACCGTAACCGCCTTGTGGCACTTGCATCTGCAATTGCACTTGAAAACTGCGAAGGCGGCACAATCGTTACCGACTCAATCACATCTGACGGTCTCCGTGAATTCATCGAGGAAACACTTCACGGCAAGCACTACCGCTACCGCCGCGGCTACAAAAACGTTATCGACAAGGCAATTGAACTTAATAAAGAGGGAATCCCCTGTCCCCTTGCCATTGAAACCTCAGGCCACGCAGCAATGCAGGAAAACTACTTCCTTGATGACGGTGCTTACCTGTGCACAAAAATCATCATCAAGGCTGCACAGCTGCGACGTGAAGGCAAAGACATCTCCGACCTTATCAGCACTCTGAAAGAGGCAAAAGAGGAAAAGGAAATCCGTATTAAGATTACAGAGGAAGATTTCCGTGCCTGCGGTGAAAGAGTTATCGCAGACCTTCTTGCGTATGCTCAGGAAAAAGACAACTGGCACATTGCTCCCGACAACCGCGAAGGTATCCGTGTATCCTTTGACAATCAGAACGGTGACGGCTGGTTTTTACTCCGACTTTCTGTTCACGACCCCATTATGCCCCTGAATATTGAAAGCAACACCGAAGGCGGAACAGAAATTATCCTTGCAAATCTGATGGAATTCCTTAAAACAACAAAAGGACTCGACATCTGAGAAACCCAGTGTTTATGGGCTTTTTGAGATTTCGCAACCGATGGTTGCGCACATGAAAACCAGAATGTATAGCGTTTTTTGTTGGTTGCGGATATAATGAAACCACAGTCAGACAAACACAAACAACTGGTTTTCGGAGGTAATTATGAACATTGAAACAGCAAACAGACTTCTTCAATACAGAAAGAAATCAGGTCTTTCTCAGGAAGAACTGGCAGAAAAAATCGGAGTAAGCCGTCAGGCAGTTTCCAAGTGGGAACGTGCAGAGGCTTCACCCGATACAGACAACCTTATTATACTTGCTCAGGTTTACGGAGTTTCCCTCGATGAACTTCTCAACGTAACTCCCGGGAAGGAAAAAGATAATCCCGAGCCTGAGGCAGAAGAAACTCAGAGCACTGACTCTGAGCCAAAGGGTAAGGATTCCGTAAGTTTCCGTGACGGTATTCACATCAATGCCGAAAACGGTGACAAGGTGGATATCAGTTTCAGAAGCGGAGTTCACGTTGATTCCGCCGACGGCACCCACGTGCACATCGGTGATGGCAAAATCCACGTTGACGATCCCAGACGCAACACAAGCTATCACAGCGACACTGCTCCCTGGATAATCGGTCTGCTCTATATCCCCTTCCCAATTATCGTCACCGCCTGTTTTCTCCTCTGGGGATTCAGCGGAATGTACGGAGGCTGGAGCACAGCCTGGATGAGTTTCCTCTCAATCCCCCTTTACTATTCACTTCTTGATTCAATCAGATACAAGGATGCAAGCCGCTTTGCTTTCCCTGTGCTTACAGCACTTGCATTCTGTGCAGTGGGATTTTCCCTTAACATCTGGCACCCCACATGGGTAGTCTTCCTGCTGATTCCTGTTTACTATATGGTATGCTCTGCAATCAAAAAAGCACGCAAGGGCGAGCCCGAGGTAACAGTTACAACTGAAACAGAAGACACAACAGAATAAACCTCACAACATAAAGCCTGTGTACTTTCCCCGTACACAGGCTTTTTTCTGTTCTCTCAGAATGAAACACACCAGCGTAGGGACGACCATTGGTCGTCCGCAAAACTTCATCTGTATCCGATTCTACACCTTCATCTTCTCTCTGAGCATAAGCAGAATCCTTTTTTCTCTCCTGCTCACCTGCACCTGAGTCATTCCCAGTTTTTCTGCTGTCACAGACTGGGTAAGGCTTCTGAAATACCGCAGTTTTATAAGTTCCCTGTCATCTACGGGCAAATCTTCAATAAGCTTATGCAAGGTCATCTTCTCTGTGATTGCTTCTTCTCCCGATTCCTGCACAATATCCGTCTGATGATACTCCTCGTCGGTTTCATAGGAAAGTGACAAAGGAAGCCGTGACGCTTCCAACGCTTCCGCCGCAGACTCCTGTGATATTTCAAAGTAAGCGGCAATCTCTTTCACAGTGGGGGCAAAGCCCTTTTTCATCTCGTATTCTTCGCAGAATCTTGTAATCTTAAGGCTTAACTCCTTCAGACTCCTGCTCATTTTAACCGCTCCCCCATCACGGAAATACCGCTTGATTTCACCTAAAATTACAGGCACAGCATAGGTTGAAAACCGAAACCCCAGACTTTCGTCAAAGCCTTTTGCCGCCTTCACAAGCCCCACACAGCCGCAGGAGAAAAGGTCATCGTACTCTGCACCTCTGCCCAGAAACTTCCGTGCACAGGCGTGAACAAGCCCTGTGTTTTCTTCAATCAGTCTTTTTTGATCTTTCATTGGCTGCAGCGGATAATGGCTTTTTCCATTGTGACGGTTGTCCCCTTTAAAGGAGTAGAGCGGACAGAAACCTTGTCCATAAAACTCTGCATCACCGCAAAGCCCAGACCTGCTCTTTCCTCTCCGCCGGTGGTATAAAGGGGCTCCATAGCCTGCTTCACGTTTTCGATTCCGCAGCCCTTGTCACGGATTCTGATAATCACCTTGTTTGTATCCGTAATCCTTGCATTTATGTAGATAACTCCCCCGCCGTATCCGTAAGCGTGGACAATGCAGTTTGTCACCGCCTCAGACACAGCAGTCTTTATGTCAGAAAGTTCAGCAATGGTGGGGTCAAGGCACAGCACAAAGGCTGACACCGCACTCCTTGCAAAACTCTCATTAATGCTCTTTGCGCTGAAACTCAGATTCATCTCGTTCACAATATTCACTCCATTACCCCCAGTCTTTCAAGCCCCGAAAGCCTGAACACCTTCACAAAATTTTCAGGCACATTCAGCACCTTCAGCCTGCCGCCCAGAAGGGACATCTGTCTGTATCTGCCCATCACAAGCCCCACTCCCGAAGAATCCATAAACTGCACGCGGGAGAAATCCAGCACCAGCAGTTTCGGTCTTTCGCTGTCAAGGCGGGCATCAATCTTTTTTCTGATGGCACTGCATCGGTGATGGTCAATATCCCCCATAAGTTTCACAGTCATAATGTTTTCACTATTTTCTATTTCTACCATTTAAGCACATCCTTCCAGAGCCTCCCTCTTAGAGGGAAGACTCCCTCACAGTGTGAGGGAGCCACAAAAAAGCCAACACCTATATTGTAATAAGTGTTGGCAAAATATCCTGTATTATTCAGTTGTCGGATTTATTTGTTTATTCTTTGTTATTCAGTTTACTGAGAATATAAGGACGAATCTGCGATGCAAGATACAGCGACCCGCAAACACACAGGTAAGTGTCCTTCTCCCTTGCGTCTTCATAGGCCTTGTCAAAGGCTGTCTGCACATCTGCCACGGCTTCGGAAAATCCAAAAACATCTGCACATTTTTCCTTGAGTTCCTCTGCACACATTGTTCTGGGATTATTGATACTCACAGTGTAAACCTTTGAGAACATACCCTCAATATACTCCAGAGCCTTACTCACGTCCTTGTCCTTCAGCATACCCATAAGGAGCACACCTTTTTTATGAGGCAGAAGTTTCTTTGCAGTATCTGCAAAAGTCCTCATTCCTTCAGGATTGTGAGCACCGTCAATTATCACCGTGGGGTTTTCTCCCATCACCTCAAAGCGGGCAGGGTTCTTTGTAGCCTTAACCCCTTCACAAAGGCTGTCAGGTGTGATTTTTTCAAAGCCCTTACTCCCGAGAATCTCAAGCACCCCAAGAGAAAGACTCAGGTTTTCAATCTGATGAGCCCCTGAAAGGGGAAGCACAAATTCACAACCCCTGTATTCACACCTTGTACCTCTGAGGCTCTCAAAACTCACCTTTATTTCATCTTTATCAGCATACTCAAAGGGCACAGAAAGCTCACTGCAGGTTTTCTCCAGGACTTCCCTTACCTCTTTTTCCTGCTGTGCCGACACAACCTGTGTACCCCTCTTGATGATACCGCATTTGTGCCGTGCTATGTCTGAAAGACTATTCCCGAGAAAGCCTGTGTGGTCAAGGCTTATGGGTGTGAGCACCGCACACAAAGGGGCTTTTATCACGTTGGTGCTGTCAAGCAGCCCCCCCATTCCAACCTCAAGCACAACCACATCTGCACCCTTGCGCAGAAAGTACTCAAAGGCAAGTGCCATTGTAAACTCAAACTCTGTGATGACAGTGCCCTTTTCTGCAAGTTCATCAACAAAAGAGAAAACATACTCTGCAATCTGAGCAAAATCCTCTTTTGAAATCATAGCACTGTCAAGCTGAATCTGCTCTCTGATATCCACAATGTAAGGAGAAGTGAAAAGCCCCGTCACATAGCCTGAAGATTTCAGCACAGAGGAAACCACAGCACACACCGAGCCTTTGCCGTTAGTGCCTGCAACGTGAACAAAGGAAAGTTTATCCTGAGGATTACCCATACACTCAAGCAAGGTTTTCACCCTGTCAAGTCCGGGCTGAGACCCCAGTGCACGAAGTTCTTCAATTTTTCTCAGAGCCTCAATGTAGTCCATTTATATCAGTTCCCTGTAAATGCCGTTTTTCTTAAGTCCTGTGACTGTTGCCGCCTTCTTTGCAGCGTCAGTGGGTTTTGCACCTTCGTCAATAAGATTCCTTGCAAGCTCCACTGCTTCCTCAAGGGTATACTCCTGCTTTTTTACAGCAGTGTCACCCTCAAGCACCAGCACCATCTCACCTTTTAAGGAGCCGTCACCAAAACGCTCCAGCGCCTCTTTTGTGGTAGTGCGTATTATCTCCTCGTGAAGCTTTGTAAGCTCCCTTGCAATGGTAAGTTTCCGCTCCCCGAAGGTATCGTAAAAATCTTTCAGAGTATTGCTGAGCTTGTGAGGTGCTTCGTAGAAAATCATAGTTCTCTTTTCACCCAGAAGGGATTCAAGGTGTTCCTTCCTGCTCTTTTTATTCACAGAGAGAAAACCCTCAAAGGTAAACCGACCTGTTGCAAGCCCCGACACACACAATGCAGAAATAACAGCAGAAGGTCCCGGCACAACCTCGGTTTTGATACCAAACTGTGCGCACTGTCTGATAAGCTCCTCACCGGGGTCAGAGATACAGGGCATACCTGCATCTGTAACCACAGCGCAGTTTTCACCCTCAAGAATCCGCTTGCATATAATCTCACCCTTGAACTGCTTGTTGTGCTCAAAGTAACTTATCATAGGCTTCTTTATGCCCAGGTGATTGAGAAGTTTCACTGTGACTCTGGTATCCTCTGCCGCAATGAAATCCACCTCTGACAGCACCTGTGCCGCTCTGGGGCTTAAATCCGACAGATTGCCGATGGGTGTACCCACCACATATAAAATTCCTGTGTTCTCCATAATCACTTACTCCCTGCACCGTCTTTGTATGTGCCGTAAATATCGTTCATCTCCTGAGTAAAACCGCCTTCACCCTCCTCCACAATAAGGGTGGGAAGCACCACAAGGTTTCCCTTCTGTGAGCCTCTTTTGCCCTCAAGCAGAAAAAGCTTAGGAGCCTTGTGGCTTTTGCCCTGAACAAGCCTCAGCCTCTTGGGCTCCACGTCGTATTTACGCATAAGTTCCATTGCATCAGTAAGGCGCTCAGGACGCTGACAGATACACAGCCTGCCCGAAAACTGCAGCAGCTTTGCACCCACAGAGATTACGTCCTCAAGGTTGCACATATTCTCGTGTCTTGCCACCAGCTCGTGTTCTTCTCCGCTTTCAATTCCTCCACCTGAAAGTTTATAGGGAGGGTTGCAGGTCACAAGGTCAAAGTAGCCGAAAGGAAGTTTTCCCTTCAGGTCCTTAATATCAGCACAGACAGGCTTTATAATATGAGAAACCGAGTTGTGCTCAGCGCTTCTTCTGAGCATATCGGTACCTTCTTCGAATATCTCAACCGCATATACTTCCTTGGGGGGATTCTTTCTCATCCACAGCATGGGAATGGTACCGCAGCCTGTGCAAAGGTCTGCTGCCTTGTCCTTGCTCCTGTGGTTTGCAAAGTGGCTCAGTAAGATTGTATCCGTTGTAAAGTGAAAGTCTTTGCTTACAATAATCTCCACACCATCGCCCAAAGGCTCAAAATGTTCTTTATCCTTAAGCATTCTTTACACCTCCAAAAAACTGCCTATATAGAAGAACAGCACCCCGACATCGGATAAACCGAAACATACGGGGTGCAGTTACATTCCTCAATAAGAGAATTACTCCTCGTTGGGAGCACCTACGGGACAAGCATCAGCGCAAGCACCGCAATCTGCGCAGAGATCTGCGTCAATAACATACTTGCTGTCGCCCTCGGAGATAGCACCACAGGGGCACTCATCTACGCATGCGCCGCAGGAAATGCATTCATCATTGATAACATATGCCATGGGAGGCACCTCCTTATTAAAATTCTTTTATAATTGTAGCACACTTTTCAGAAAATGCAATTACTTTGTCACAATTTTCTGAAATTCCCTGCAAAAAGAAATATTTTCTGCAGGCAGTGAGCATATAAAACATAATTACTCCAGGTCCTTGAGTTCGTCAAGTTCCTTTTTATCCACGCGGATAGTGCCGTCCTTGATAACCTTAACGTCCTTAACACGGAAGGTCTGGGGAGCTGCCTCGGGAGGAGTATTGTCCATCTTTACCTTGAGTGTACCTGTCAGCAGGCTTACCTCAACAACAGTACCCTTGCCCTGAGGAGTCTTTACTATTGCACCGTACTTGGGAGTATTTCTGATAAGGTCGGTGTAAGCGTCCTGCTCGTACTTAAGACAGCACATAAGTCTTCCGCAGGTGCCTGAAATCTTCACAGGTGAAAGTGAAAGTCCCTGCTCCTTTGCCATCTTAATGGAAACAGGAGCAAACTCACCCATAAAGCTTGAACAGCAGAACTGCTTTCCGCACACACCTAAGCCCCCCAGCATCTTTGCCTCATCACGGACACCAATCTGACGAAGTTCAATCCTTGTCTTGAAAACAGAGGCAAGGTCTTTTACAAGGGCTCTGAAGTCAACTCTGCCGTCAGCAGTAAAGTAAAACAGCACCTTGCTGCCGTCAAATGTATATTCAACGTTCACAAGTTTCATGTCAAGGCCGTGAGCCTCAATCTTCTTCACAGCAATGTCAAAAGCCTTTTTCTCAAGGATTTTGTTTGCCTCAAGTTTCTTCAGGTCTTCCTCGGTTGCCTTGCGGATAATGTTCTTCAGGGGATGCACAATCTCCTCATCGGGAACAACCTTGTTGCCTGCAGCAATCATACCGCACTCAACACCTCTGGCTGTTTCCACAACTACCATATCACCCACCCTGAACTGCTCTTCGCCGGGTGCAAAATAATATATCTTGCCCACTTCTTTGAAGCGGACACCTACTACATCTGCCATGTTATCCTCCTGTATTCTCCGCAAAGCCAGGTTGTAAGCAAAGTAAGACCTACGTTGCGGTTTGTTTTATTTATGGCGTCACTTGTCACATCAATGAGCCTTATAATCTTATTCTTTGTGAGCCTCTGCCTAAGTGAGGCGGCAAGTTTTTCATCAAACAGAGCCTGAGACCCTACCGACACGCTCAGTGCATCGCACAGCACAGTTCTCACCACAGGCAGTACCTCCAGAGCTTTCTGCCTTGTACTCAGAAGGCTTGTTGCCTTCAGCAGTGTAAGCTCAGAGGAATCAATTATTCCCATAAGTATAGCCTCGGCGGTTTCCTTTGCTTCCTCGGTAACCTGAGTGCTGCTCTCAAGAGTCAGGCAGGTGCAACGGGAAAGAATGGTCTGAGGCACAGCCTTTATGTTTTCTGCTGTGAGAATGAAGAGTATATCCTGCATAGGCTCTTCCAGCGTTTTCAGAAAAGCATTCATGGATTCGTTGCCCATTCTTCTGTCAGCATCATAGAGCACATAAACCTTTTTCTTTGCCTCGTGAGGCATAATTGCAGTATCGCGGGTGATGTTTCTTATTTCTTCTACAGAAATAACATCTGTTTTACCCGATCCCTTTGCAAAGTAAATATCAATGTGGGTATTCCCCTGTACCTTACGGCACTGAGAACACTCCAGACAGGGCTTTTCACCTGCAGACACACACACACTCCACTGACACAGAAACTGTGCAAACTCACGTCGTGTGGTGTCACTGCCCCCTGTAATTATCAGTGCATGAGGCATTCTTTGGCTTTTTTCCATAGCTTCAAGCTGACCTTTAAGCACCTCACCAAACTCAGTACCCTGAAAATTCACAATGCCTCACCTCACTTTACCGATTATATCATAAAAACTTTTATTTTTCTACAGAAAAAATTATCATTTGATTTTCACAATATTTGTCATAACTCCCTGAGGAGAAATATCAATGATTCCGTAGGTGCCCCCATAGCCCATAATACTGCCGGGGTTGAACAGATACAGCCCGTCATCATAAATCTCTGTGGGCTGATGTGTGTGTCCGAAAACCGCAATATCCGCCTCTGCTTCCCTTGCAGCGCAGGCAAGGTTTAGGAGTCCGTATTTTACGTTATATATGTGTCCGTGGGTAATAAAGAGTTTTTTACCCTCAAGGGTAATGGTCTCCACATTGGGATTAGAAGTACAGAAATCCCTGTTGCCCCTCACCGCAATAATCGCTTTTTGTGAAAACTCTCTTTTGATTTCATCAATATCCTCAGCACCGTCACCGCAAAAAATAATCACATCAATCTCAGGGTGTTTCTTAACAACGGCTCTCATATCATGATATATTCCGTGGGAATCAGAAAAAACTAAAATTCGCATAATCGCCTTTCTGTCATAATATATAAATGACACTCATAAAAATAAAGCGAGGTGTTATCTATGGAAAACAACAAACAATCTGAGTTTCTGTCACAGGTTTCAAAGAAACTGGGCAGTTCCCCCGAAGAGATAAAAAGCTCTGCTCAGAAGGGAAACATTGATGCCCTGACAAAAAATCTCTCAGAAGATCAGCAAAGAAAGGTCAGAGAAATCCTCTCAGACCCTGAGAAAACAAAGAAGATTATGGAGAATCCTCAGGTGCAGGCACTTATGAGGCTTCTGAACTCTGATGGATAACCTGCAGGATATTTTTTCATCTGTCCTTTCAAACCCCGATGCTGTCAGCAAATTACGCTCTTTAGGCAAAGAACTGGGGCTGACACAGGACAGCAGTGATAACACGTCAAATCAAAACAATCAGAGTACCGTGCAAAACAGCACTCCCTTTGATATTTCCGCCTTGTCGGGACTTCTGTCCTCATCAGGAAACCCTCAGAGTCATTCACAACAAACTTCAGGTTTAAACTCACTTTCACCTGACACAATGCAGAGCATTGCAAGGCTTATGCCTCTTTTTGCAGGACTCAATCAGGAGGACGAAACCACCGTACTTCTCAATTCCCTGCGACCGTTTCTTTCAGGGGATAAACGCAGGCGCCTTGACGAAGCAGGTAAAATCCTGCGTGTAATGCGTATCCTGCCAAAACTTCGCAGTACAGGTTTATTCTGAGGAGGTGTCTCATATAGACTCAATCGAATACGAGGCGCTCAGACGTGCACAGGAAATGCAGAGGGGAAGCAATAACCACAGCCAAAGCCGTAGCAATCCCAAAGCCTCCGCACAAAGCAGTCATAACGGCACTGCTCAGAAAACCGGCACCCCGCAGCAGGAAAGCCCTCGGAAATCTCACAAACAAAAAACTTCCGATGAAACACAGAGCAATCATAGCAATCACAATAGCCAAAGCAATCAGAATTCCTCGCCCACACCGCAACTAAGCCTTCAGGGTAATCTGGCAGAAAACCTCTTTGAGGACAAAGAAAAACTCCTTATCCTTGCTCTGATTCTGATCCTTTCAGGTGAAAAATCCCAGGACCCTGCCCTGATACTTGCACTTCTGTATCTTATAATTTAGTTTCTGTAAATAGTTTCCGTAAAATTATATTCTGCTCAGACTCTGATCTGACCTGAGCCCTTGATAATAAACTTCATGCTGGTAAGCTCGTTGATACCCATCGGGCCTCTGGCATGGAGTTTTTGTGTTGAAATGCCGATTTCAGCACCAAGTCCGAACTCTCCGCCGTCTGTAAAACGGGTGGAAGCATTCACATAAACTGCGGCGGCATCCACCTGAGCTGTGAACTTTTCAGCATTGGTGTAGTTTTCTGTAACAATACATTCGCTGTGGCCTGTGGAGTGCTTTGCAATGTGATCAATAGCCTCTGAAACACTGTCCACAACCTTAACAGAAAGAATATAATCAAGGAATTCTTTATAATAATCCTCATCAGTTGCAGGCACAACGCTGTCACCGAGGATTCTCTTTGTTTCCTCACAACCGCGGATTTCCACGTTCATTTTGTCGAGTTCCTTCTTCATCATAGGCAGGAAAGCATCTGCAACCTTCTTGTGTACAAGCACGCTTTCAACTGCGTTGCACACAGAAGGACGTGAGGTTTTGCCGTTAAATACAATCTCTGCAGCCATCTGTAAATCTGCAAATTCATCAATATATACATGGCAGTTGCCTGTGCCTGTCTCAATCACAGGCACCTTTGCGTTTTCAACGGTAGCCTTGGTAAGACCCGCACCGCCTCT
>JAZQHL010000092.1:0-9248 GCA_045540595.1 Ruminococcus sp. | reverse complement strand
CATGGATATTCCTCCTTAATATTTACTCGACCATAGTCGAATAATAATGTAGTTTATTATACTTCTATTTTTTGTAAATTGCAATAAAAAAATAAAAATTTTTTGAAAAAAAATGAAAATTTTACTTAATTTGCATAAACTCCATACCACTTAACTGTTGCAGCAGGGTAATAAGCACCCATAGGATAAGAAGAAACACCAATCATAACGGTATCGCCTTTAAGCACTTCTACTTCAATATAATTGCCAGAGTCGTCTGTCTTGACTCCATCAACAAATGTGCTTTGGACAGGAATCAGAAGGCCATCGGAATACATATTACGAGTTGCAGAGAAAAGGAACTCGTCAAGTGAATTCTTCACATAGAAACGGATAATACCGTCTTTTTCCGCAGTATATTTATATGTATATCCGGTGTCATCCCCATCGTAAAGAGTTGTTGTAATCTGTTTGCCATCCATTTTTTTGATAATTTCCGGATTATCGTATGTACCATATACATCGTAGAAAGATATCTTGAAACTCTTTGCAGAAGAGCTTGAATTACCAATCTGAAAACTTACAGCATCGCTTGCAAGAGCAGAACCTACAACAAAAGATACACTGCCACCGCTGGAGTTATAACGTGTACCATTATAAATAACATAAGCATCGCTATCGTTGATTGTAAGATACTTACCGCCAACTCTATAGATATCGTAATAAAGAGCCTTGCCTGCAGGAATCTGAACAGTCTTGACAGTCATATTAGAATCAGGTGTTTCAAGATAAGGCTGTGACTTGCTGCCTGCGCCTAAAATCTCTACACCATCAGGGTTTACTGCTTTGGGTGCAGTGGTCTCTGCTACAGTAGTTTCTGCTACAGTTGTTTCAGCAGTGCTTGTCTCTGCTGTTGATGATGAGTCTGTACCAGCTGTGCTTGTGTCATCTGCAGAAGTTGAATCACTTGATACAGATGCTTCATCTTTTGTGCTTGTGTCATTGTTGCCTCCTTTGCAGGCTGCAAGAGAAAACATCATTAATACAGCCATTACAAGACAAACAATCGAAAAAAGTCTTCTGTTAAACATTTTCATCATTGTTCTCCTCTACATTAATATTATTCATTGAAATCAAGTTCAACTTTATACTCGGTTACACCATCAACAAGATAAACCTCCGGCTCACCATTGTAAACATAGCCTTCAGGACATGTAAGAACAGAAAGCTTGTGCTCAGATGTAGGCTCAAAATTGAAAACAGCAACACCGTTTTCATCTGTAACCATAGGAACACAGGTATCCTTGCAGACCTGGAGCATTACACCTGAAACACCATTTAACTTCTCATCAACAACTGTTACTGTGAAAGAAGGTAAACTCTCAGTAACCTGAGCAGTTGTTTCAGCAGTGCTCTCAACAGGGTCAGTGGTTGTTGTGTTACCTGCGCAAGCAACAAGGCTCAGCATCAGACAAACAGCCATAAATAATACAAATAACTTTTTCATAATCAAACCACCTTTAATTACATTATATCTTCTATATTTTCTACCAATGAAGGTACATATTCTTCATGGGTAAAGAACTCAAACACCTTACGGAAAGGTTCGGCAGAATCAATATATCCGGTATGAATCATTGAAACAGTACCGTATCGGTCAATAACTACAGTTGTAGGATATCCCTGGATATTTATGCTTTCACTCCAGGCTCTATCCCCTGCAATTACCGGAAAGCTAAGATTGTTCTCTGCCTTGAAAGCAGAAACATCGCTTTCTTTCTCATCAACACAATTGATTGCAAGAACTTCTATATCATCTTTATACTCATTATATGCTTCATCAAGATAAGGAAACTCAATACAGCAAGGAGTACAATTGATAAACCAGAAGTTAAGCACTATTGCTTTTTTCTCTCTGAGTATATCAGAAAAAGTATATGTTACACCGTTTACATCAGTAAGGGTGTAATCTCCCATTGTATCACCTAGTCTGTATCTGGTTTCACCCAACACTGCATTATCCACAAGAGTGAACTGTTCTTTTTCAGCACAACCTGCAGAGAAACATATAAAAATAAGAGCAAACAAAAGACAAACCGATTTAATAATATAAGACTTCATACAATTAATCACTCAATGTAACAGCACATCAAAAGCCATGCAATCTCAGTGTTGATCTCAGGCATATTGTTACCGCTTGCATCCTGGAATCTGAAGTTGGAACTTTCAAAATCCCACCACTGAGCATATTCACCACGCTGCTGGATGATATACTTAAGATCTTCTGTCAGAGGATAAACACCCTCTTTTTCATCAGCAAACTCAATGTACTCAAGAAGGCACTGTGTGTAATCTTCTCTCTTTATGAAGTCACCATTGTCATCAAAGAAATACTTTACAACTGCTGAACGATCAAGCATCGATTCAAAACAGTTGATGTATTGGCAATCCTCACAAAGACGAACAAGAACCAGAGGACCGTCTTTAGAATCAAGATGATAAAATCCATCTTTGTCATTAAGAACAATATTATATTTGTCAGTAGATGCTGTAAGATCAAACTCTTTTATTTCAGCGCCTGCAGGTAATTTATATGTATCAAGCTTAGCTGTCTTTTCATAAACATCCCAGGGCTCATCTTCAATTGTTTTTATCGCATCGCCAAGTCGGTTGATGGCAATAATACAATTACTATCAGAATCAGAGAGTAAATCAACGCCTATTACCAAAACAGAAGTACCACCCTCACCTGTTCCTATCATTGACTCTGAAACAGAAATTGTAAATTTGTTATCAATTACTTCAACAGCAGAGGTCTCCTGAACAAAATGTGTTGCACCATAATAACCGATTGCAGTATCTTCATTACCGGGAACAGAAAATTCATAGTTACCTGGCTGAGTAGGAGCAAATAAGAAATAATTGCGTTTTCCCGCTTTGAGTTCTGCGTATGTGCAGCCTGCATTGATACTGTAAGCATCAGTATCTCCGCTGTTCACATAAAGAGACTGAGGCTCAGAAGTTATTTTATAAGCAAGTACTGCATCAATTTCATTTTCTGAAGATGTAACCTGAAGGTCGCTGTCATAATAACCTTCTAAACTATCATCAGCAAATTTAAGAGCAATATCGTATTTACCGCCCTCAAGTTTTTTGGTAGCTACACCCTTATCGTCAACATTCTGAATTGCTACCTGCTTACCGCCCTGCATAAACTGTACGATTACACCTGTAGTATAAGGATTACCAAGCGCATCTTTTACAGTTATTTTGTATGTTATGTCGTCACCTGAACCACAAGCAGTTAAAAACATAAACACCAGAGTAATTGAGGAAATAAGCAAAACGGAAATAAATCTTTTTAATGATTTCATAGTAAACCCGTTCTTTCTTTGATAAATTAGTCACCTGCACCAAGATAGTCATAATAATAACATACCTTGAGCCAGGAGTTGTCTACGTCTTCAAATGTATACTTATTCATAAGAAGTTCAAGAATTTCTGCAAGACGCTCATCTACAACAACACAACCATTACGCTCTGTATTTGAAGTATCAATCTTATTAAGATATGTACGCATTTCATCGGTAAGATCTTCTCCATCACCATGATATTTACCTTCAAATACATCGTCTATCTGATATCTCTCTGCATATTCATCATAATCATCACCCCAGAGTTTTTCCAGATATTCAATGGTTTTGTCTACATCATTATCATTAGAATTAAGATAAGAGAGAATCTCATGGTCCCCTTCTGATTTAGAAAAATCAAAACTACCAAGCTCAATCATCTTTTTCAGTGAACCGCTAAATATATTTGTAATTCCGGTGAAATCTGCATAAATAAGACTTCCATCCTCAGAATCATAATACTTTCCATTCTTCAAAACAGGAGTTATACCACCATCAATAACATCATACATTGCACTGCCTGTTGCATCAGTATCATATGTGAAGAAACCGGGAGAAGCAGAACGGAAAAGATTATATGAAGAACCAATATATTCAACATCATAGTTAATGGTACCTGTAGCGTAAACATCCCAGAATGCCATGTTGATGTAGTAAGTTTTACCGGCTTCCATATAATAAACAATAGAACAATTCTTAAGATCTGAATTCATTCTTTCGTCATGAGCATATGTATATTCAAGCTCACAATTTTCATTAAAAATCCAAGCCTCAATTCCATCCTCATAATCGCTCTTTGAAGTAATACGATATACACCTGATTGTGTTGGAACAAATTTTGAGAAAAGACCTCTGGGAATAATAGGTCTATCATAATAGAAACTGTTGGAAGAAATATTCTTTCCAAGCTTTGTTTCATAAGCATTGAATCCTGCAAGACCCTTGATCGGATCCTGGAGTTGAGTGTTGTCAGGCCCGTAAACCTGATAATATTTACAGATCTTAAGCCACTCGTTTTCATCATCATCGAAGCCTGCAACTTCAGCAACCTGTTTGAGCATTTCTGCCAATTCCTTTGTCACTGTACAGATTCCGTTTATACTTGAGTTTGAAGCATAGGAGAAATAAGTAACCATACCTAATCCACCTTCTTCAACCTTATCATAAAGGCTTACACCATCTATATCAGCATCACCATTATAAACCATATCGTGCACAGTTTCTTCTTCATTGAACTGTGTATAGTTCATAAGGTCAGCCAGAAGCAGAGGACCGTTCTTGGAGCCGACATGATAATACTTATCTGTTTCATTGTAAACAATATCTACATATTTATATGTATCACCGTCTGATGCAGTTGCAGCCTGTCTGGGAAGATATGTTGTTACATCAATGTCGTCCTTATCAACAACACGTAGATTGTCGATATATACAGTATCATCCCCCTCGGCACCGTCACTATCTTTGAGGAAGCAGAATGCAACCTCATATGTGCCGTCTTTATCTGCTACACAAGGATAACAGGACTTCCATTCTTCTTTATCAGAAACACCTGAAATCTGGAATACATCTTCATCATCTACAATAACATAAAGTACATCGCAAAGTCTTTCAGAGGAAATCAGATAGTCAAAGCCAACTGCCTGGCCTGCTTTAAGCTTAACATCAGCATACATAATAGCATAGGAATCATCGATACCTATGTTAGAAGCATATACGCAGGATTCACCAAGTTTTTCGCCAGCAATGAAAGGCCAGATAAACTCTGCGTTATCATCTTCTGTTTCAGGACGATATGTAACATCAATATCGCCCTTATTGATGAGCGCACCAATAGCCTCGGAAGTATCCATTGTATATGTAGGTTTGATCTGAGTTACAAGGTCACCAATGCCATTCTGACAAATAACCTGCTCATAATCATCAGCGGTAAAGTGTTCAAAAGCACTTACAAAGGGACGTTTGCTTGTAATAGCGCCTGATTCAACAACACAGATTACACCATAGCGGTCAATAAATACAGATGTGGGATAACCTGTAACACCAAATGTATTCGACCAGGAAGAAGGACAAGATGCCATGGGAAAAGAATATTTATACTGATTAAAGAAAGACTGAACTGCCTCTGCTCCGTCAAGAGGATCAAGAGCAATGATTGCAACATCATCACTGTAATCACCGTAAACTTCGTTCATAACGGGGAATTCCTCAAGACACCATGTGCAGGTTGTATACCAGAAGTTAAGAACAACAGCCTTTTTCTCTTTAAGCACTTCTGATAAAGTGAAAGTCTCACCCTCAGCGGTTGTAACTGTAAAATCATACATTACATCACCGATTCCGAGAGTTGCAGTAGAAAGATCTTCATCTGTAATCAGCGAGGACTTGAGTACGATATCAGCTTTTTCACCATCAAACTTATAGGTTTCTTCAACCTGATAACCCTTGGGTGCACCTGAGAGAACGATTGAGTAGTCATCATTCTTATCAAGATTAAAAGATACTGTACCGTCTTCTTTAGTTTTCTTATAATCGAGCAAGTCTTCAAGACTGTCATCAGAATATACATAGACATCAATCTCAGAGAGAGCTCTCTTACCTTCAGTCTTAACACTGACAGTATACGCTGTATTACCACCATTACCGCCTGTGTTTCCACCTGAGTTACCGCCCTTAAGGATAGCCGGTAACACAAACGCAAGTGTTGTACCGATTATTGCAACAACAAGTACTGCTGCAATGATAATAAAGAGAATTTTTCTTTTAACAATTACTCCCTTTATTTTGCTGAGTAGGTTTTTGATCTTTTCCATAAGTCCTCCTGCAAAACGTATTTTGATGTACATATTTCACATAATTGTACAGAATAATTATATCAAACACAATCTTTCCAGTCAATACAAAGGTTTCCAAAATAACGAAAAAAACAACACAAAACAGATAATTCTTATTAATAACAAATAAAAAAGACAGCCAGACTATAATTATCTGACTGTCTTTGATTTATTTCATATTATTATATGAAACTTCTACTGCTTCCTTGCTGATATTACAATAAAGTTTATAAACCGGAACTTTAGTGAGAGTTTCATCAAACATAGTGAAAAGAGCACTCATTTTCTGAACGCTGTCAGGTCTCAGAGTCTGTTCCATAAGAACAGGCAATGCTTGTGTTGCTGAAATTCTTTCTATACGATTTTCAGGACTTTTGCAAAGAATACTAATACCACACAAAGGAACCATAACATTTGCGTTAATATCGTGCTTCCCCGAGAAAGGCGTTCCGCATACATAAGGCACACCATCAACAATTCTGACAGCAGGTTTATCATCATTTACAGAAACAACCTTATCTCCGAAGTATTTTCTCCAGAGTGATGCGTGGGTGGACTTCCCTGCCCCGCAAGGACCGGTGAAAACAAAGCCCTTTCCGTCAACAGCCATTGCTGCACTGTGAAGGAAGAATGCACCTTTGAGTATAATTGCATCATAGAATTTAATTCCTGCTACAACATACTCTGCAAGTTCCTTATCCATAGGATATTTATCTATATGTGCACATATATCATCATCAGTAATCTCAAGTCTGATGTCAGGTGTAACACTCTGATCCTCACTGAGATATTTAAGAGAACGTTCTCTCAGTCTGCTGTATGCAGGCTCATATTCAACATTAAATCCACATATTGAATAAATCATTTTGTTCTCCTTATAAGTTATTTTTTAATTCCCAGGGCTTCAAGTCCTTGATTTCATTGAACATTTCCACATAACTCTGGTGTCGTGACTGTGACACCTCTCCGTTATTGACCGCATCAATGATTGCGCAACCCTTTTCACAGGTGTGCATACAAGAGGAGAATTTACAGTTTCCTATATACTCCTCAAACTCAGGGAAGCAATACATAAGTTTATCCTTTTCAACGAGGTGATATCTCTCAAGGTCTACCGTTGAAAACCCCGGTGTATCTGCAATGTATCCCGAACCAATCTTAAATAATTCTACTGTTCGGGTAGTGTGTCTTCCTCGACCGAGTTTCTGGCTTATCTCACCTGTTTTGAGCCCGAGTTCAGGATAAAGGTTATTGATAAGTGTAGACTTGCCAACTCCGCTGTTGCCTATAAATGCAACAATTTTTCCTGATAAAGCACTGCGGATTTTCTCAACGCTTTCAGCATCTCCATCAGAATATGTGAAAGTGGGAAATCCTGCTTTCTGATAAACACTTACAAGTTCATCACAGGTTGAAAGATCTGTTTTAGAGAAAACAATATAAGGAACAGTTCCTATATCGACTGCAGCGGCAGTGAGTTTATCGATAACCAATGTATTAGGCAAAGGCTCCACAGTAGAAATCACAATGACGAGTGCATCGAGATTTGCAAGGGGTGGCCTCACCAGGTGGTTTTTTCTATCAATGATACCTTCCACACTATGATAACCGTCTGATTTAACAGAAACCCTTACTCTGTCTCCTACAACAGGAGACTCTCCCCTGTTGCGAAATTTGCCTCTTGCCTTACATTCGAGAACTTCCTCTTCGCAGTCAACATAATAGAATCCGCCAGTAAGTCTTACAATAATACCTTCTATAAGTTTGTCAACACTCATCAAACTTCTCCCTGTGAAACAGAAGTAGTTTCCTGAATCTGTCCCTGATTTACATCAACATATTCGTTCTGAGTGATGGTCTCATATGTTTTCTTTGTAAAATCAACTCTGTATTCACGATATAACTGATCATCAAGGAAAACCTGAACCGTAATAAAGTCCCTGCCGGTAACACTGAAGTTATGAGTTGCAACACCGGGATAAACTATCACAGTGCCTGACACTTCACCTGAAATAACCTTGAGATTCATAGAATGGTCTACACCCTGAGGCAGATCTACTGAAATTGTAACAGAATTCTCAGGAGAAAGAGCACTGACAAAAATCGTAACAGCAGAGCCTGAATCAAGCTTACCACCCAAGGGTGACTGTGTTACAACTACATCTTTTGCTTTGTCGCTTTCAACAGGCTCAATTACAACCTCAAAACCAAGACTCTCGATTTTGCTAATAGCGTCTGCCTTTGTATATCCTATAACATTGGGTACACTGACTTTTCTTGAGGTGCTTTCTCCACCTGCTACATAAAGGTAAACTGTCTCGTTAAGTGAAACAACTGATCCCTGCTGAGGGAATGAACGAACAACAGAGCCGGACTGAGCGTTATCATCAGAAATTCTTATTATTTCTACTCTGTAAAAACCGCTCTTATTAAGAGCTGCTCTTGCGGCACTTTCGTTGAGTCCATAAATAGCAGGAATTGACTGGTCGCTCTGAGCGCTGTTTACTGAAAGAGTAATCTGACCGTTTGCCTTAATTTTCTTTGATCCCGCCTGAGGCTTCTGATCAAGAATCACACCAAGCTCGTGTTCATCACTGTAAACATAATCATATTCAAATCTGAATTGATAATCTGTATTTTCATTAACCTCCTGTAGCGTCATACCGATAAAATTAGGAACTTCAACATCAGGAGCTTCGGTACTCTGACTTGAGCGGAACGCTCCCAGAGGAATACAGACAATCAGAGCAATGCATAATGCAATAAGAATTCCTACAATAATAGGTACAGTTATACTGTGGCGTACTTTTTCATCATCTTTAACGCCTTTATTGCGCTGAGAAAACTCTTCGCTTCTCTGGCTTTTACCGCGACTAACCGCGTCAACATACTTTGTAGGCTGCTTGTCATAAAGATATTTGTATTCAAAACGAACAGAAGGATTCATACGGAATCTCTCAATATCATCAAGCATTTCCTGAGCAGACTGGTATCTGTCACCTGGCAAGTCGGATCGTAGCCA
>JAZQHL010000091.1:0-3648 GCA_045540595.1 Ruminococcus sp. | reverse complement strand
AACGTATACAAGGATTCTCTCCCATACAGGTGTTACTACTATTGTCTCGCCTGCTGCTACTGCTGCTGCGATTTCTTCTGCGCTCTTTGTCCAGCCTGTTGCAAGATAGTTGATGTTTATGGGATATGCAGGGAATACAATCTCGTCTCCAGCTACATAGTACTGCATGTCAAGAATCTGGTTAGCCAGGTCATCCTTGAAGATTACAAGTGCTGCCTCTGTAATCTCTGTCTGATACATAGCCTTCAGATAATCGTCACCGGTTGTTGTAAACTTGTATTCTACATTCTCGGAAACGATAAGTCCATTTGCGTTAACCCAACCTACAAAGGTATCAGCTGCATTTGCAACTACTGTAACTTCTACATCAACAGGTGCCTTCTTGTTCAGGTAAGATGTACCCTGAGGTCTTGCCTTGCCATCTTCACCGAACTTGATGGAGAAGCCTGTGCCGCCTGCTACTTCGAGTCTCAGTGTACCCTCTGTTGCGGGCTCTACGGGTACTTTGTTCTTACTGTACTGTGCTGTTACAATTGTATCTGCTGTGATGTTATCAAACGCTACATTCCAACCTGTGAAGGTGTAGCCATCTACTGCAGGTGCTTCGGGGGCTGTTGCTGCTGCACCGTACTCGACAGTCTGTGTTGAGATTGCATTTCCGTTCATACCAAGGAAGGTTACGGTGTATTTGTTAACTTCCTTTGTAAACTGTGCAGTTACTGTTGTGTTTGCTGTGATGTTGTCAAATTCTACATCCCAGCCGGTAAATGTGTAGGTGTACTGTGCATCTGCTGCCTTTGTGGGAGCAGAAGGAGCAAATGCAGCCTTGCCCTCTTCTACAAGCTGTGTTGAAAGGAGTCTGCCTTCATCATCAACAAAAGTTACTATGTACTTATTGACAACAACCGCTGTTTCCTTCTCATACTGAGCAATCAGTGTGATATCACTTGTGATGTTATCGAAGCTGTTGCTCCAACCTGTGAAGTTGTAGCCTTCTCTGGAAGGTGCCTCGGGTGCTGTTGCAGCATTTCCCTTAACAACGCTCTGAGTGCTGAGCACTGTGCCGTTGTAGTCTACAAATACTACTGTGTACTTGATTTCTGCGCTTACTGCTGTTGCGGTAAGTGTGTGGTTTACTGTATCAAGTGTGAATGTTACCACACTCTTCTCAGCAAGTGTGATACTCTGGTTTATACCCATAGGCCATTCCATAGAGTAATTATCATTTGCTGCCTTGTACTGGTATGTGCCTGCTTCAAGTGTGAATACTGCTGTGTAGATGCCATTCTCACCCTTGAGCATCACATCAGTTGTCTGCCAGTTATTGAAGTCACCGCGCAGGTAATATGTCTGCTCGGTCATCTCATATACTGCAGTTACTGTAAGGTCACCTGTGATATTGCTGAAATCCTTATCCCAGCCGGCGAAGGTATAAATATACTCTACATCTGCGGCTCTGTAGGGAACTTCAGGTGCTGTTGCAGAGTTTCCTTCAACAACACTCTGTGTGCTGAGCACTGTGCCGTCGTAGTTTTTGAATACTACTGTGTAAGGAACTGCATCTTTTGTATATGTGGCTGTTACTGTAAGATTTCCTGTGATGTTGCTGAAATCCTTATCCCAACCGTTGAATGTGTAACCATCTACTGCAGGTACTGTGGGAGCTAAAGCTTCGGAGCCATACTCAACAGACTGTGTTGAAAGGAGGTTTCCGTTCATATCAAGGAAGGTTACTGTGTACTTGTTAACTTCCTTTGCAAACTGAGCAGTTATTGTTGTGTTTGCTGTGATGTTGTCAAATGCTACATCCCAACCTGTAAATGTGTAGGTATACTGTGCATCTGCTGCCTTTGTGGGAGCAGAAGGTGCTGTTGCTGATTTACCATAGGCAACGGACTGTGTTGAAAGGAGTTTGCCCTGGTCATCTATAAATGTAACGATATATTTGTTTGTGATCTTTACATACTTTGCGGTGACTGTTATGTTGGACTCTACGTTCTTGTAATCACCCTCCCAGTACGCAAAAATGTATGTATACTGAGCATCTGCTGCTCTTTCGGGGTCTTCAGGTGCAACTGCACTGTTACCCTCTTCTACGGTCTGAGTATCAATAACTCTGCCGTCAAAGTCCACAAATGTTACCACGTAGTCACTAAGGAGCGACTCGGTAGTTGTTGTGAGGGTACCCTGATTAACATCGAGTATGAATGTTACCACGCTGTCTTTTTCAAGAGTCAGGGTGTTATACGAATCAGAAGGCCACTGCATTGTTTCTGATTCGTTGGAAGCCATATACCGGTACTCTCCTGCTTCAAGAGTGAGAGCAACTGAGTAAACGCCGTTACCTCTTCTGGTCATGGAATCAGTTGCCTGCCAGGAGTTAAAGGAACCCATCACATAATAAACCTGAAGCTGCTGTGTATAGGTAGCGGTTACGGTTGTGTTCTGTGTGATATGGCTGAAGTCTGTATCCCAACCTGCAAAGGTATATATATACTCTGCATTTTCAGGTCTTTCAGGGTCTTCGGGAGCAACTGCAGAGGTGCCGTAAACAACACTCTGTGTATCAATGACATTTCCGTCATAGTCCTTGAAAGTAACTGTGTACTTGTTATAAGTCACATTGTACTGTGCGGTAACTGTAAGGTCACCTGTGATATAACTGAAGTCTTTATCCCAACCCTTGAAGGTGTATGTGCACTGAGCATCACCCTGACGGGAAGGAGCCTGAGGCTCATTTGCAGATGAGCCATACTCAACAGTCTGGGCACTGATAAGTTTTCCATCGTGGTCTACAAAGGTTACCGCGTACTTGTTCACTGTCTGAGAATATTTTGCTGTAATCTCTGTATCGGCTGTGATTTTATCGAATGCTTTGTCCCAACCTGTGAAGGTGTAGGTATACTGTGCGTTGGACGCTCTTAAGGGGTCGCTGGGAGCAACTGCCGGGTTATCCTCAAGTACAGTCTGGGTACTGAGCACTGTGCCGTCCCAGTCTTTGAACACTACTGTGTAGTATTTAAGCACAACATCGGACTTGTGCTCAATGGTATTGTTCACAGTATCAAGTGTAAAGGTTACCACACTTTCCTTATCAAGGGTTATGGACTTGTTTGCGCCCAGAGGCCACTCCATAGAGTAATCCTCGTTAGCTGCCTTGTACTCATAAGTGCCTGCAGGAAGAGTTGTGACAAAGGTGTAAGTACCATCCTCATTCTTTGTCATAACGTCAACTGCCTGCCAGGAGTTAAAGCTGCCGCGCAGATAATAGGTCTGGGGAGTTTCGGTGAAGAGTGCAGTTACCACTGTATCTTCTGTGATGTTTGTGAACTCCTTATCCCAGCCTGCAAAGGTATACTTGAAGTTTACATCAGGAGTCTTGGTGGGATTATCGGGAGCTTTTGCGTCTTCTCCCTCAATAACGGTCTGGTTGCTGAGAATCATTCCGTCCCAGTTTTTGAAAATTACAGAGTATTCTCTGATAACCTCTTCGCCGGAAGCAATGATGGTGTGATTCTTTGTATCAAGAGTAAAGGTAACTACGCTCTCCTTTTCAAGTACGAGAGTCTTGTTACTGCCAAGAGGCCACTCCATAGAGTAATTCTCGTTTGCAGCCTTATACTCGTAAGTACCTGCAGGAAGAGTTGT
>JAZQHL010000090.1:0-4552 GCA_045540595.1 Ruminococcus sp. | reverse complement strand
GGTAAGGGTGTCAGAAGCCTTCTGATGTCTGTTCTCAGACAGCTTGTGTTGATACTTCCAATTGCTTTTATTCTTTCTAAAATCAGCATAAATACAATGTGGTTTGCTTTTCCCATTGCAGAACTCGGTTGTACTATACTTGCTTTGATTTTCTTTATTGATCTTAACAAAAGAGATTTTTCCAAATTAAGTGTTGAATAATAATATCCCCGCATATAATTGAGCGGGTGATATTATGGACAACTTAAACTACTATAATGCTGAAGATAAATGGAACGAACTTACTCCTGTTACCATTAAATCAGAAAACACAGACGAAACTACTTCTGAAACATCTGAAGCAAAATCAGTTAATTACAAATCAGGTAAGAAGCTATCTTCACCTGTCCTTACATTTCAGTTGATTGTTTGCTTGTTATTACTGATAATTTTATATACGTTTAAAACATTTTCATCAGAACTGTTTTTAGATATAAAGAATCGGTACAATTCTGAGGTTAACGCCACCTTGTTTTTTAATGGCGATTTTTCACAGCTTGATTATTCATCAATTTTTTCTTCAACAAACGATGAGATTTAGTCTGTTTGGTGTAAAAATATTTGTTTCTTTTCTTGCCGTAGCATTACTTTGTCTCACACTTTTTATGTCTTATACAGGCACAGAGGTTTTGATACTATGTTTGCTGTCGGCGGTTATTCATGAAACAGGTCATCTTATTTTCATATGTAAATTCTGCGGTAAACCTGATAGTATTGCGATCAACCCCGGAGAAGTGCGGATTAATGCAAATCTTTCTGATATTTCTTACAAGCAGGATTCGCTTATAACATCTGCAGGTGTACTTTTTAACTTTTTGTCAAGTTTTCTTTTAAGCTTGATTAATTTGTTTTTAACGAACTCTATACTTTATAAGTTTGTTATTTGCAATTTATGTATAGGTATATTTAACCTTTTACCAATCAAAACCTTTGACGGAGCTCAGTTCCTTGCAAATATATTAATGCGCAGGTTTAGCATGAGAACAACCGATACTATTATCAATATCCTGACTGCTATTTTAATTATACCTATAGCCACAACCGGTTTTTATGTTCTTCTTGTTTCACGTTACAACTACAATTTATTATTAATAACTATTTATTTTATATCGATAATTATAACTAAAGAAATGCGGTGATCTTTTGTATTCAAAGGAAGTAGAAAAAATTCTCCTGAAAGTGCAGAAACCCGGTAGATATACCGGAGGAGAAATCAACAGTGTTATCAAAGACAAAGAAAAAGTAGACTTAAGATTTGCTTTTTGCTTTCCTGATACTTATGAAATAGGAATGTCACATCTTGGTATGAAGATACTTTACAGCCAGTTCAATTCCTATGATCATATCTGGTGTGAGCGTGTTTTTGCTCCCTGGACTGATATGGAGGAACTTATGCGTGAGCGTAATATACCTCTCTATGCCCTTGAGAGCGGTGATCCTCTCACAGAGTTTGATTTCATTGGTTTTACACTTCAGTACGAACTTTCATACACCAATGTTCTCAATATGCTCTCTCTTGCAGGCATTCCTCTTTTAAGCAAAGACAGAAATGACCTGAAGAATATAGTTGTAGCAGGCGGTACCTGTACAAGCAATCCCGAGCCTCTGGCAGACTTTATCGATATTTTCTTCATAGGCGAGGGAGAAGAGGTTGATTTGGAAGTAATGGAACTTTACCGCAGATGCCGTGATGAAGGCAAAAGTAAAGATGAGTTTCTTGTGCTTGCTTCTCAGATTAAAGGCGTCTATGTTCCTGCCCTTTATGATGTTGAGTATAACGAAGACGGCACCATCAGAAGTTTCACAGCAAGGCAAGGTGCTCCTGAAACTGTTGAAAAACGTATCATAATGGATATGGATAACGTCTATTATCCCGATACTTTTGTTGTTCCTCTTGTTGAGATTGTTCACGACAGAGCCGTTTCTGAGATTTTCAGAGGTTGCATCAGAGGTTGTCGTTTCTGTCAGGCAGGTTTCCTCAACAGACCCGTCAGAGAAAAATCAAAAGAAACCATTCTTTCTCAGTGCAAGGCACTCTGTGACAGTACAGGTTATGATGAAATCTCTCTTTCATCTCTTTCTTCAAGTGATTACTCCGATATTGTAGGCCTCCTTACTTGTCTTACAGAGTGGTCTGATGATTGCGGTGTAAGCCTTTCTCTGCCTTCTCTGCGAGTAGACGGCTTCACAGACGATATTATGAGCAAAATCAAAACTGTTCGTAAGAGCGGTCTTACTTTTGCACCTGAAGCAGGAACACAGCGCCTTCGTGATGCAATCAACAAGAATGTTCGTGAAGACGAGCTTCTCAAGACCTGTCACGTTGCTTTTTCAGGAGGTTGGACCAATGTCAAACTTTACTTTATGATAGGTCTTCCCACAGAAACTCTTGAGGACGTTGAAGGCATTGCAAAACTCGGACAAGCTGTTGTCAATGAATATTACCGCTGTGAAAACAGAACAAAGGGCAGGGGAGTAAACGTAACTGTCTCTGCATCCTCTTTCGTTCCCAAACCACACACACCCTTCCAGTGGGAATCTCAGGATGACATCGAAACAATCCTGAAAAAACAGAAACACCTTAAAGAAAGTATAACAACTAAAAAAATCACCTTCAACTACCATGCCGCCAACACAAGTTATCTTGAAGGTGTTTTTGCGAGAGGCGACAGAAAACTCTGTAAAGTTATGCTTCGTGCTGCTGAAAAGGGCTTCCACTTTGATGGTTGGAACGATTGCTTTGATTTTGACGCGTGGATGGAAATTTTTGAAGAATGCGGAATTGATCCTGCTTTCTATACTTCCAGAAAACGTTCATTTGATGAAATCCTTCCCTGGGATTTTATCAGTTACGGTGTAAGCAAGGATTTCCTTAAGAAGGAATGTGAGCGCGCATATAACAGCCAAACAACCCCCAACTGCAGAGAAAAATGCTCTAATTGCGGTGCAGCTTGTTACAAAGGAGGCGTATGCATTGAAAAACGTTAGAATATGGTTTACAAAGGAATTTGAGTGCAAGTATATCTCTCATCTTGACCTTAACCGTTGTATGCTTCGTGCTGTACGCCGTGCAGAGCTTCCCATCTGGTACACAGAAGGCTTCAACCCTCATCCATTTGTAACTTTCCCTCTGCCAATCTCCCTTGGTATCGACGCCAAAAGAGAGTGTATGGACATAAGAATCGTTGATGATTCTTATGATATCAATCAGATTCCTGAAAGAATGAATAAGTATTTGCCCCGCGGAATCCAGGTGTTTTCTGCAACTTATCCTGAACTTGACCCCAAATACATCTGTTATGCAAAGTATCGCGCAACTGTATCTTCAGATGGTGTTGCTGACTCGGAACTCAAGAAAAAGATTCTGTCACTTTGTGAACTTGACAGTGTAATTATTCAAAAAAAATCAAAAGCAGGAATGAAAGATGTGGACGTACTGCCTTACATCAAAGCAATGGAGTTTGACAATTCAGAATCCTGTTCTTTTGAAGTAATTCTTCCCGCAGGTAACACAAAGAATGTTGCACTTCCGCTTATATTCAAAGCAGTAGAAAACTATCTTTCTCTGGAACTTAACTACACCATTGTTAAACTTGATATGTTTACCGAGGAGATGAAGCCCTTTGCGTGATTTTCCTTTCGATGTAGTTTTGCTTGATGCAGATGAGACTATCTTTGACTTTTTACAGGCAGAGAGGCTTTCTGTTCTGAAAACAGCTCAAAGCTTTGGAATTGTTGCAGACGATAAAGATGCTGAAGTCTACAGTCATATAAATTTATCATTCTGGAAGGAACTTGAAAAAGGCACTGTTACACGTGAGGAACTTAAACTCTTACGATTTGTTAAGTGGTTTCAACACCTTGGTGTTGATTCAGTGGATATTTCGCTTTTTGCCAAAACATATGAAGAAACTCTTTCTCAGACAGGTATTCTTTTTGATGGAGCTGAAGATTTTGTAAGAAAACTCTCTGAACTCAGTTCTGTTTACATAGTAACCAACGGACTTTCAAATTGCCAGCACGGCAGAATGGATAAGTCTCCGGTCAGCAAATACATCAAAGGTATGTTTACCTCAGAAGAAATTGGGTTTACAAAACCTGATAAGAGGTTCTTTGACAGAGTGTTTGAAATTCTCGATGTTAAGGATAAGTCAAAAGTAATAATAATAGGGGATAGTCTCACATCCGATATGCAGGGAGGCCGCAACGCAGGCATCTGTACCTGCAGATATTCACGCGGAAAGAGTGTAGATATCAACCCGCTTTGCGATTACACAATCACTGATTACAATCAATTCTTTGATTTATTCAAATAAAATTACAAAAAAGACTTGATTTTTTATAATACTTGAGTTATAATAATCAGGTCGCCAAGTGGAGAGATGTCCGAGCTGGCCGAAGGAGCACGATTGGAAATCGTGTATACGGCTATAACCGTATCAGGGGTTCGAATCCCCTTCTCTCCGCCAAAACCCCGAGCACAATAGTGTTCGGGGTTTCTTCTTTCTCAATG
>JAZQHL010000089.1:0-7403 GCA_045540595.1 Ruminococcus sp. | reverse complement strand
GTTGTTTGCAAGGAAATCACCCGATGCATTTGTGCTGCCTGATGCTGTACCGCCGATTACGTCAACTGCAACATAAACCTTCTGGAGTTCCCAGTTTGCAACTACTGTTACATCCTTGCCTGCTGCAATCTCTGCCTTGATTTCTTCCACAGTCATATTCCAGCCTGTAAAGTCAAAACCAACCTGTGTGGGATCATCAGGAACAACAATGTCTTCTCCTGCTGCGTAATACTGCATATCAATAACCTTGCCTTCGCCGCCTGCCATAGCATTGAAGAAGATTACTGTATTCACGCCTTCTACGTCAACCTTATACATAGCCTTGATAAAGTCGTTTCCTGAGCTTGTGAAGGTGTAGGAATATTCCTTGGTGTAGGCTGTACCATTGTAGGGATTATACCAGCCCAGGAATTCCATATTCTCAAGATTGTTTGCAGTTACTGTAACTGTAACACCTACAGGAGCCTTTGTGTTCAGGTAAGAAGTACCCTGAGGACGGGCTGCGCCGCCGTCAACAGAAATTGTGAATCCTGTTCCGCCTGCTACCTCAACCTTCAATGCACCTGTTGTGGAAGGAGCAGAAGGAGTTGAGGGAACTGAGTTCTTTTTGTATCCTGCCTTTACAATCAAATCACCTGTGATATTGCTGAAATCTTTATCCCAACCTGTAAAGGTGTAGCCTGATTTTGCAGGAGCTTCGGGTGCTGTTGCAGCCTTGCCCTCTTCAACAAGCTGAGTTGAAAGGAGTTTACCTTCATTATCAATAAAGCTGACAATGTATTTATTGACAACAACTGCAGTCTTCTCATACTGAGCAATAACCACTGTGTCTTTTGTTACATTATCAAAACTTACACCCCAACCGATAAACTCATAGCCTTCTCTGGAAGGTGCCTCAGGAGCAGTGGCAGAAGTTCCTTCCACAACACTCTGGGTGCTGAGCACTGTGCCGTTATAATCCATAAAGACTACTGTATATCTGATTACAGCACTTTCTGCTGTCGCAGTGAGAGTGTGATTCACTGTATCAAGTGTGAAGGTTACAAAACTCTTCTCAGTGAGTTCAATACTCTGGTTTGTGCCCATAGGCCACTCATTGGAGTAGTCTGCATTTGCAGCCTTGTAATTATATGTGCCTGCATCAAGTGTAAGCACTACTGTGTAGATACCGTTTTCACCCTTGATAAGTTTATCAGTTGTCTGCCAGTTATTGAAGTCACCGCGCAGGAAATATGTCTGCTCAGTCATTTCATACTCTGCAGTTACTGTCAGGTCGCCTGTGATGTTGCTGAAGTCTTTGTCCCAGCCTTTGAATGTATATACATACTCTACATCTGCGGCTCTGGAGGGAGTTTCAGGCGCTGTTGCTGATTCTCCCACTTTGACGGACTGAATACTGAGCACTTTACCATCGTGGTCCTTGAAGGTTACTTCGTATTCTGCAACCTCATAAAGAATCTCCAGCATTCTTGTTGTGTAATTATAATTGAAAGTATATGTACCGCCTGTGGCATTGAGTGTACAGTTGCCTGCTCCATCAATCATTTCCCAACCTATGTCTGAGGTTATGATTGTGGTGTTCTCGATAACGCCGTCGTTTCCGTACCACTTATCATCTGTGAAAATCTTGAACAGGTAAGTATCTGCCTCAAGCTCCAGAGTAATAGTATAAACATTGTCCGATGACAGCGTCATCTTATCTGTTTCAACGTTCCAGCCGTTGAAATCGCCAAGAAGCTTCACAATTATCTCTTCGTACTGTGCTGTGACAGTTGTTTCTGAAGTGATAGCTGAGAAATCCACATCCCAACCAGCGAACTTATATCCGTCTCTTGCAGGGTCAGCAGGAGCAGTTGCAGCTGCACCATAAGCCACTGTCTGGGTGTCAATTACTGTACCATCGAAGTCTACGAAGTTTACAGTATAGAACACCTCTGATGAAGAGTAGGTTGCTGTGATGGTTGTATCTGCGGTAATATTTGTAAAATCTCCGCTCCAGCCTGCGAAGGTATATGTATACTGAGCATCTGCCGCTCTCACAGGGTCAGCAGGAGCAACAGCTGAGTTACCTTCTGTAACATACTGAGTGCTGAGTACTGTACCATCGTAATCAACAAACACTACTTCATATTTAGGGATAAGAACACCGTTATCATCGAAGGTGTATGAAACTCCGTCAATTTCTTTTTCTCCGGTAACCATTCTGCCTGTATATACTTCATCGTTACCATCGAAATAATATGTATTACCGTCTATCTCCTGCCAGCCGGTTACCATCTTACCGTCCTGAGCAAGATAATATGTGTATCCGCTTGAAGATGAAACTAACCAACCTGTAAGCATCTGACCGTAGTGGTTATCCATATTATCTTCGAAGAAATACCAGTCTCCGTCAAGTTCTGCCCAACCTGTAGTCATCTCACCTTCATCATTGAAGTAATAAATATAACCTGTCTTGGGTGAAGTAAACCATCCTGTAACCATAGTACCGTCTTCTGTACTGAAGTAATACCATTTATTACCGAAGGTCACAAAGCCCGTCTGGAGAGCACCTGTATTTTCATCAAAGTAGAAGTACTCACCTTCTACATACTGGAAACCCTTGAGTATTGCACCATCAGGAGCAGCACGATATACATTTCCGTCTGCCAGTGTCACCCAACTATCTCTTAACAGAGCATGGGAATCTGTGAAGAAATAATATAAAGTTCCGTCAATTGTCTGGAAACCACTTACTGCGTAACCATTGGCATCCAGATAATATCTTGCTCTACTGATGGGCTCGTCAATCCATCCTGAATATACAAATGTACCATCGCCCATCTGATACTTGAAGCCGTTTTCATCCTGATACCACATACCATCGGTAACAAGTGCACCGCTTGAGTCGAAGTAATACCAGTTGCCGTCAATATATCTGTGGCCTGTAAGCATAGCATTGGAATTGGGATCAAGGTAATATTTCTTACCACCGTCTTCAACCCAACCGCTTACTGCATATCCGTTTGCATCAAGATAGTACCATGCACTGTTTGCTTCGTCCCAGAGCCAACCTGCACCTGCAAATGATCCATCAGAATACTGGTATCTCAAACCGTTGTCGTCCTGCACCCAGGAAGCACTCAGGTTAGGAGTTGATGTTGCTGCATAGTTGTTGAATCCGTATGTCTTTACGATAGTGGGATAGTCCTTGTAGCAAACGTTTGCATCAAAGGTTCCTGCGTTTGCAATTACATATTCAAAGGTGTACTGGTACATTCCGTAAGACTTGCTGAACTCAGCATCGTACTTGCTGTGGTTCTGGCTTGTGATGGGATATGTAACCCAACCCTCGTACTTGCTGCTGATGCCCGAAGAAGCAACCCAGCCCTGCTCAAACCAGCTCTTGTAGGTATACATACCTGTCAGATATCCGCCGGATGCTACAGTATCAAGGAATGCTGTACAAATCTGTGCAGAAAGTGTACCGCCGATGCTCTCCTGAGTAGGATCCTCAAAGTCCATATAGATAGGATATTCAAATTGTTTACCCTCAATATAGCTGAGACACTTCTGAGCATCGCTCACAGCGCTTGCAGCATCAAGCGCATAGGAATAGAAGTATGCACCCACATCAAGTCCAAGACGCTTACACTCGTTGTAGTACATCTCAAACATAGGATCTTTACCCTTGTTTGTTGAACCGCAACGAATAATTACAAAATCAATACCCGCCGCTTTTACTGCAGCAAGATTAAGCTTAAGAGTAGTCCAGTCATCACCGTTGTTCCACTTAGAGATATCAATACCATGAGCCTGAACTACACCTGTGCCATCAGCAGGCATTCCGCCCTGATAGCTTGAATATCCTCCACCTACATTAGGCGTTTGTGTATCTTCGATAACAGAGCCTTCTACAAGCACACCATTTTTATCAAAGGTACAAGTAGAACCGTTAATATCTACTGTGGTATTCTCCACTCTTGCACCGCTTGAGTCAAAATAGAAATAGTGTCCGTCTTCCTCTACCCAACCGGTCTGCATAGCACCGGTTTCATCGGTATAATACCACTTGTCATCAATATAGAGCCAGCCTGACAGCAATGCACCACTGTTTGGATCAAAGTAATACCATACGTCACCGATCTTCTGCCAGCCTCTGACAGAGTATCCGTTTGCATCAAGATAGTATCTTACATAATTGTTTGTTGCATCGTCAAGCCAACAATTCATGCCATAAGTACCGTCAACATAGCGGTACTTGTAGCCTGCGCCGTCATATTCCCATGTACCGTCACACAGGTAACCATCGTTATTGAAGTAGTACCATCTGCCGTCAATAAATCTGTGACCTGTAAGCATAGCGTTGGAATTGGGATCAAGGTAGAAGGTACCGGTTGAAAGATACAGCCAACCGCTCTGAGCATAGCCGTTTTCACCGATATAATACCATGCCATATTCTCCGGATCCTGCAACCAACCCTTTGCAGCATAAGTACCGTCTGAATATTTATATTTGAAACCTATGCCGTCATACTCCCAGGAGCCTGACATAACACCTGATGCATATAACTGAATAATACGGCTTGAGTTGTTTTCAACCCAACCTGTTACGGTACTGCCGTTTACATCTGTAAAAGTACCGTAAAGTCTGTTGTTTGCGCCAACCCTTGTAATCTCAAACATAGAGAATCTGGGGATTGTGGTAATTGCAGAAGTAGAATACTCAGAGCTGTAGATATACTTTGCAGCATTTGCAATGTAAAGACCGGGAGTAGGATTAGCACCTGAATAGTCTATCTTTGTAACTGCGCTGTTGGAGGCATAAGGCAATCTGCCGTAGCCGTAAAGATATGAACTGGAAAGTGAGTAGCTCTTGAAGTATACACCACCGCCGTTGGTCTCAAGTCCTGAAGCGTCACTGGTGTTACCCTCTACTGTATAAAGTACTCCGTTCTTTACATAAAGACAGATACCGATATGGGAAGGAGAAGATGAACTCTTGAAAAATACAAGGTCACCGTATTTGGGGGTGTAAGAGCCACCCATTCCTGCACTGTAAGAGAAGTAACCTGCACCTTTGAGCTGATTAACCCACATTGCACAACTTATTTCTTTCCAGATGTAGTTATAGTCACCTGAATGGTTTCGGCAAAGTGTGCTGTATGTAGCGTGATTTGTACATCTGGACTGATAAAGACACCAGGATACAAAAGATGCACACCATGGATAGTCTGAACCACCATAGCCAAGACCCAGATCACCCATATTGTAGCTGTACTCAACGTAGTTTGCTCCACCCGATACTTCACCGGAAAAAGCTCCGTTTGCAGCACCTTCCTGATAGCCAAGCTGAGAAAGTGCCACAGCTATAAGGTCTGTTCTGTTATCCCCTGTGATAGGCACTCTCAGGTAGTTTCTGTAATATCTGCCGCTTGCATAAGATGCAGAAGGTCCGGACTGTGCACCGCTTCTGTAATCTGCCGCCGACACACCCGGTATTGAAAGCATAGAAAGGCACGATGCAACTATCAACACCGATAAGAAGACGGAGAGAACTTTAGTGATCTTCTTTTTCATCAGGGTCACTCCTTTGGTTTTTGTGGCTTTATACTCTACATATAAAGCAATAAATTTTTTATATTTGTAAAAAGAGCAACAGGGAATTACGCTGTTGCTCTTTTTAATTGAGTGGTTTATTACACTGACAGGTGTATTCTTTGTGTTAGTCTTGGTTTCACAAGCTAACCCTGTCAGAATTCAGAATGAAAGCATTGAATCTGTTACCAAACAAAATCCTCTGCACTGCCGTCGGCATCGGGAATCTGGTCTTCAACAATCTTCTTGGTTGTTACAACTACTGAGGAAGCTTTAATCTGATCCTGCTTTGCGAAGAGAAAAACTTCCATCACAGGTTCTGTATAAATCATCTTCATTATTACACCTTCTTACATTAATATCTTGGAAAATCGTTCAGTATATTTTTATCAATCAAGAGTTTCACCGAGATTATAGTCAATATAGTTATCGCTGACTACCCAGTTACTCTGACCATCTTCAACTACTCTCATTGCCGCAAAAGCAAACAGACGAAGTTTTTCTATCTGAGCTTTCTTGAATGTAGTTGTGAACTGAACGCGATTCTTTGTAGTAAGGTAAACTTCGTTTTCGCCATAACCCGAAGCACTATCCTGCTTTGCAACAACCTTGTATCTGAATCCGTTTGCTGTAAGTGTAATGGATTCTTCGGTTGTTTCAACACTTTCGCCCTCAGCGGTTGTCTTCTCAACTGTAACTTCCATGGTTTTTCCTGTAATTATACCCTGGCTCTGAGCATTCTTAACGATCTGCTCAACACCATCTCTTAACTGCTGAAGTTGTTCATCAGTGAGATTGTCTGCATCAAAAGCGTCGTTCTTCACGTTAACGTAAACAATTGCTACGTCCTTGATACCGTCACCTGACTCTGCGTAATCTCCGCCTACATGGAAGTTATCTGCGTAGCCGTAAGGATTCATTACGGTATTGAGTCGAACATATTCAATGCTGTTGCCGTTATTATCAGCAAGTGAGAACATATCGGGCTCGTTCTTGCTGACGGTAACACCGCTTTCAATAGCCTTTGTGCCGTAAATTGCATAAAGTGTTGTGTTGCCTGAAATTCTGTAGCTGTAATCGATGTCTGTGGAAGCAATCTGCTCTCCCTTTTCATCGAATGCCCAGTAAAGGAACATAAGATTCTTACCATCTACAACTACATTTTCAGATGTTGTTATCTTGCTGTCGTTTACAGCAGGAATGTTGTAAGACTCCAGATAATTTGTGCCGTCGTTAACACCCTGATTACCGGAATCTGCATCATAACCGCCGAAGCGCTGGTTGTAGTAGCCTGTCAGAATTTCGGAAGAACCTGATGCAACATAATAATCAGTTCCTTCAACAGGTCTCATTGTGCTTGGAGAACCATTTACATTGCTGTAAACAGTTACCTTATATTCACGGGGTTTATTGAACATCCAGGTAGTAATATCTCTGCCGTCTTCAGAGATATTAACCCACTTCTCACCCTCGGTCTGTACCTGACCGTACTGATTGGTGTGATAAGAGGTTTTCTCGTAATTATTACCTGTGTGAAGATTTACAATCTTCTGCATACCCTCTTCGGCACTTTCCTGACTCAGCCAGAGATAGTACTCATCAAGGATATTGTTTACACCGCTGAACTTGCCGCTTACCAGAACATTACCTGCTTCGGCAATCATTGTTTCAGTGTCTATTTCTGAATGGGTTTCATCAGTAAATCTGATATCCGAGCCATAGAATTTGTGAACATACAGTTTGGGCTCTGCGCCTATGTCGGCGGGCATACCGCTTACAACCTCACGGTCGTAGTACTTGATGCTGACTGATACCATCTCAACAGT
>JAZQHL010000088.1:0-48369 GCA_045540595.1 Ruminococcus sp. | reverse complement strand
AAGCAGATGACAAGACGTTACTACGGTGTACTCGAGGGCCAGTTCAGACATTACTATGAGCTCGCTGAGAAGAAAGAGGGCAAGACCGGTGAGGCACTGCTCGCTATCCTCGAGAGCCGTCTCGACAATACAGTTTACAGACTCGGCTGGGCTTCTTCCCATGCAGAGGCAAGACAGCTTGTTAACCACGGTCACTTCACCGTTAACGGCAAGAAGGTAGACATTCCTTCTTATCTGACAAAGCCCGGCGATGTTATTGCTATCGCTGAGAACAGCCGTCAGAGCGTTAAGTTCAAGACTGTTATTGAGGCAACTTCCGCAAGACCTATCCCCAAGTTCCTTGAGCGTTCAGCTGATACATTTGAGGGCAAGGTAGTTGCAGTTGCACAGCGTGAGGACATCGACCTCGACGTAGACGAGACACTTATCGTTGAGCTGTACTCCAAGTAATCCCTAACTAATCAGGTTTACAAACATCTCAGCAAGATGCTGAAAAATGTTAAGGAGGATTCGCATGATCGAAATTGAAAAGCCCAGAATCAGCGTTGAAGAATTATCTGCAGACGGCAAATACGGCCGCTTTGTAGTAGAGCCTCTTGAGAGAGGCTTTGGCAACACCCTCGGCAACAGCCTCAGAAGAGTTCTGCTGTCATCACTTGAGGGCGTAGCAGTTACATCTATCAAGATTGACGGTGTTCTGCACGAGTTCTCTACTATCGAAGGTGTAAAAGAGGACGTTACCGAGATAGTTCTCAATATGAAGAGCCTGGTAGCAAAGCTTCACAGCAACGGTCCCAAGACAGTAGAGATTGCTGCAGAGGGTCCTTGCACAGTTACCGCTGATATGATCAAATGCGATAGCGAGGTTGAGATTCTTACTCCCGACCTTCGCATTGCTACACTCGGCGAAAACGCAAAACTCAACATGGAAATCACACTGGACAGAGGCAGAGGCTATGTTCCTGCAGAGCGTAACAAGGCACTTTCAGGCAACACAGTAATCGGCGTACTTCCCGTTGACTCCATTTACACACCTGTGCTCAAGGTTAACTACACAGTTGACAACACCCGTGTTGGTCAGATCACTGACTACGACAAGCTCACACTTGATGTGTGGACAAACGGTGTGCTCAACGCACAGGAAGCTGTTTCTCTTGCAGCTAAGGTGCTCTGCGAGCATCTGAACCTCTTTGTTGACCTCTCTGACAGAGGCTCACAGGAGATTATGGTTGTTAAAGAGGATTCCAGCAAAGAGAAGGTTCTTGAGATGACTATCGAAGAACTTGACCTTTCTGTTCGTTCCTTCAACTGCCTCAAGCGTGCCGGTATCAACACTGTTGAAGACCTCATCGGCAAGTCTGAGGAGGAAATGATGAAGGTGCGTAACCTTGGTAGAAAGTCACTCGAAGAAGTTATGCAGAAGCTGGCAAGTCTCGGCTTCAGTCTTCACAGCGAGGACGAATAAACCCTTTCTTATAATCAGATAAAGGAGTGAATTTACATGCCCGGTACAAGAAAACTCGGAAGAGCAACCGCTCACAGAACAGCAATGCTCAGAGCAATGGTTACCTTCCTTTTCGAGAACGGTAAGATAGAGACCACAGTTACTCGTGCTAAAGAGGTTGCCTCTATGGCAGAGAAAATGATCACCATCGCTAAGGAGGATACTCTGCACAACAAGCGTATGGTTATGTCCTTTGTAACAAAGGAGGACGTTTCCTACAAGCTCTTCACAGAGATCGCTCCCAAGTACAAGGACAGAAACGGTGGTTACACACGTATCACCAAGATCGGTCCCCGTCGTGGCGACGCAGCAGAGATGGCAATCATCGAGCTGATCTGATAGGTCTTAAAATTTTTTAAAGCAAGGGACAGCAAGAGTATGAAAAGTACACCTGCTGTCCCTTTAATATCCGCCCGTGGCGCAGCTGGATAACGCAGCAGATTCCGATTCTGAAGATCGGGGGTTCGAATCCCTTCGGGCGGGCCAACAGAAAAACATCTTTTGTCTGGTAGACAAAAGAGGTTTTTCTGAGTGATGCGTTCCTTGCGGAACGAGATGTGCACTGCGTGCGTGATGCGGGCTTCGCCCGTGATGCACGCCTTCGGCGCGTGTGCGGAACGCATCGCATCACCTATCACAGCGAAGCGACATCGCTTATCACTTATTTGCAAACCAACACTTTTTATGATACAATGTGAATAAGTGAGGTGTGCACTATGTCAGATTCAAAACTCAAAAATCTTTCTATGGAGTTCTCCGTTGATATTATTGAATTGGTGAAACATCTAAAATCCATTAAAGAATCCATCATCTCCAATCAAATCGGCAGGAGCGGCACTTCCATCGGTGCCAACATCCACGAAGCGCAGTATGCACAAGGGAAAAAAGATTTTATTTCCAAGCTTGAAATTGCCTTAAAAGAAGCAAGCGAAACGGGTTATTGGCTTGAACTTTTGTACAGGACGCAATATATTGATGAGCAAACCTTCAAAAACCTTTCATCCAAATGCACTTCTTTAAGAGCTATGTTGATCGCATCCTGCAGAACGGCAAAGGAGAATGCTAAATGACTATAGAAAAAGATGTTGTATTGTGGGATAATGGAAGTGTTAGATTTTGCTTATTGCAGGTCCCATTTGAACAGCAGTATAAATGTAACGAAGGTTTACCTTGTATAACATTTAAGATCTCGTATGAAAGCGAAAACTATAAAGGATGCGATACTTTTACCTTATTTGATACTTTCTACTCAGATATTGTAAGCGAGATAGAAAAAACATATAGTGCTTTGAACGGGGATTTTCGTATTAATGATGTAGGTGCTGACACAGACGGATACATTGATTTTAAGATGAAGAATGGCAGATTGAGCATTAAAGGTCAACTTGGTGCTTCTTTTTCTCTGCATTCTTTAAGATTTGAATTTGATGCAGACCAGACTTTGGTTGGAAAACTTCTGCACTATCTTTCTGTTTAACTGATTACTATTGTTATTGGATTAATATTTGCTCTACATAATAGATTTAAAGGCGGTGGAGTTATGAAAAGAATTCTGAGTGTTTTTCTGATAATTATTCTTTGTTTTTCTGTGTCGGGTTGTATGCTGAGAGAACGGACTTACTTTGGCTTTGATAAAGACGAGTTTACTGTTGTTGAAGAGACCGACACCCACGGCGGATTTCATGGTGATGGTGAGTATTATCTTGTGCTGGATTGTTCTGATAATACTCATAAGGCACGGGAACTTGTAAATGGTTGGAAAAAACTGCCTCTCAGCCAGAATCTGACACATTTTATGCCAAGCGACGAGCATGAAGAGGGTTACTATTATCGCTTTCCTGAGATAAACAATGGTGTATATCTGTTTTATGACAGACACGATGAGGCGAAAGACCCTTACTCAGACGCAGATTATCAAAACCGCCATTCGGTTAACTATTCAATTGCGGTATATGACTATGATACCGAAAGGCTTTATTACTACGAACACGATACATAATATACTGCTTTGTCAGTGTAAATAGTTTTCAAGGAGCAGGGGGAGCCCTGCTCTTTTTGCGTTGTGATTTGGGCATATCTTTTCGGTTTGTTGCATATATACTAATGACCATTGCATTAATATGCAGATTAATAGTTGACAAGGTACAGCGTATTTATTCCTTGTTTTTGTGAATATGGTCGAAAATTATCAGAAATGGTTGACTATGTGACGGTTATGTGATATCATTGTCACAAATAATTATGGAGGTAATATTATGAATAACAAAGTTTTATTCGGTATTATGTGCATTGTTTTCAATTCTATCGGCGTTCCTTGCTTCATGCAGGGCAATGTTAAGAGCGGTATTCTCAGAATCGTTCTTGGCATTGTAACTTGCGGAATTATCGGCATCATCAACGAGATCAAGGGTATCATTCTTGGTATTCAGATTCTCAAGATGACAGAGGAAGAGTTCAACGAGAAGAAGGCCACTATCACAAGCGGTATCCCTGCTTAATCGGAAATGAGAACTTTGGCAGACTGTGTATGCAGTCTGCCTTTTTCCTTTTTGCGGAAGTTTATTCTGTTGTGTTCCTGCTGATATTTGTGTATAATGTTTTCAGATGATGAAATGAGGTTTTGAGTTTGAAACTTAGGAGCATAAAAATCAATAACCTGAAGGATAAACTGATTACCTGCCTGATACTCCTGGTAGTGCTTGCGGTGTTCAAAATCTTTGATATTCCCTGCATTTTCAATTTAATATTCAGGATTCCCTGTCCTTCCTGCGGAATGACAAGAGCCTACATAAGCCTTCTGCACCTTGATGTTATGGGGGCATTTGCAATGCACCCTATGTTCTGGTCGGTGCCTGTGCTGGGGCTTTACTACTTTGCAGACTGGCAGCTTTTCAAGAGAAAATGGCTTGACTATGGAGTGCTTATACTCATTGGTGCAGGCTTTCTGGTGAATTGGATATTCAAAATTACGGAGGTGCTCTTGTGAAAGAAACCGACTACAAAAAGATGTATGAAAAGATATTTAAAGTAATGGGGGAGTTGACACCCCTTAAGGCAGACTGCGGAAAACTCTGCGGTCACGCCTGCTGTAAAGGTGACGAGAATACGGGTATGAGGCTGTTTCCCTTTGAGGAAACCGCAATGGGTGTTACATACGGCAAGCAGGGAGTCAGACTTGTGGTGTGTTCGGGCAGCTGCAACAGGGCTGAGCGTCCCCTTGCCTGCAGGATATTCCCTTTCTTTCCTACTATTGATGACAGGGGCAGGATTTTTGTTGAGCCTGATGTAAGGGCACAGAGGCTTTGCCCGCTTATTACCCACAGTGAGGAGATTGTCTTTGACAGAAGGTTTTTCAAGGCTGTGAAGAAGGTGGGCAAAATCCTTTCAAAGGACAAGGCTTGCAGAGAATTTCTGGTGGCTTCCACCGAAGAAATCGACACCTACGCACAGTTTTACGGTGAGAATCCCTTGTAGTAGCAATACAGCGATATGTCTGATAATAGACTCAGAGAGGTGCTAATATGAAAAGAATAATTGCTTTTGTTTTTGCGTTAGTAATTATGATTAGTTTTACAGGTTGTGAATACTTTGAGGCATTATGCCTTTTTTACTCAGACCATGTTTGTTATGAAAACTTCGATATATGTATTAATGATAAAATGAACTGTTGTTTAGTGGGGCGATATATCTGTAATGAGTACATAGAGGGTATGGAGATTACAATACCTGATGAATACAACGGTATACCCATAAAGCGCGTAGGCGGATATGTCGGACGAGGAGTGCCTGTGGCATTTTGTCTGGATATTAGTGATTTGTATGTGAATGCACCCGAAGGCTCTATATATAGTGCGTTGCATTCAACTGTAGATGAGGCTCAGTATCAGGTTGTAGACCTGCCTTATGAATTGAATATAGGTGAAAACATAGACGCCGTCGTAAATGTAAATAACAGCTACTATCCCCATATTGAGAAAGACGGCAGCGTTGTTTTTTACCACCCTGTGGTCAGCATAAACTGCTCTGAGAAAAACAGAACTTTTTACTCTGAAAACGGCAGATTATACAACAGAAAAGACAATACCTTGGTTTCAGATTTTGATTATGCAAATCAATAAAACCTCAGTAAACATCGGGTGCAACAGATTGTTGCTTGACTTTCTGACGGTTTCTTTTCTATACTGAGCACAGAGGTGAGTGCTATGAAGATAAACGAAAACCTGAGAAGTGCAAGGCTTGAGCAGGGGCTTACTCAGGAGCAGGTGGCACAAAGGGTGGGAATCACCCGACAGGCTTTGTCACACTATGAATCGGGCAGAAGTCAGCCTGATATTGATATGCTTTTAAGCCTTTGCAGGGTTTACAACACAGATATTAATGATATTCTCTATGGTCGCAAAAAGTCAGAAAAAGCACTGACAGCAGTGAAGATTATTGCATTGGTACTTGGAGTGGCGGTGTTTCTGCTGAGCTTTGCAAGTGCTTTTATGCTATCTTATGCAGATATGTTTTATCCTGTCAATGAGGGTCAGGTGCACACTGACGAGATGATGAATCTTCTTGTGAAGGTGTCTTTGTGGGATAAAATCAAGGTTGCGGATGCGGTGAATGTTGTTTTGTCCTTCTGGGGATATGCAGGGCTTATGGCTGTTGTGCTTGCCACAAAAACATATCTGCAGGCAAGCAGGAAACTCATATATGCAGGAATTGTTACAGCCTCGGTGCTTGGGGCAGGGGCTTTGTTTGCACTTATTAACCCAAGCGATGTTTACACCTTGCAGGAGTACATCACAACTCCTTTGCGTGTTTGTATCCGCCTTTGGGTGATACTTGCGGCAGACCTGATTGCAGAGTATCTTATACTTAAAAACAAAAGAAGAAAAACTGAAAACCTATGAATAATAATCACCGCTTGCGGAAAAGCAGGCGGTGTTTTGTTTTTTGTGTTGTTATAGTTTTCTTTGTGTGATAGAATGAATATATATTGATTAAAAGGTGATATGTATGAGCGATAATGAAGTAATAACAAGGCTTACAGGTCCTGACAGGGTACGTATGCGTCCTGCGGTGATTTTCGGCTCTAAGGACAGAGAGGGTGTGCTTAATTGCGTGAAATCACTTTGCTCTGTGTTTTTTGTGGAGGCAAGGCTTAAGTTTTCGCAAGAGATGAGAATTACCATTTCAAAGGATAACGAAGTGGAGATACGAAGCTATGACAGAGGGCTTATCCTTGATGATACCATTATTAACTCAAAGCCTGCCTGGTACTGGATTTTCTGCGATTTTTTTCCTTCTCCACGGGAGGCAGGACTGAAGCTTTCAGAGGAATGCAGACAAAACTATGCAAGCCTTTTTGGCGAATTTGAGGGTGACACAGGTGAACTCCATTTGCCGTATATGGAGTTCTGTTTTGTGCAGTATGCGTCTGAATATATGTATGTTGAGTCTGTCCGCAATGGTGCAATGGGCTCTCTGAGATTCCGAAAAGGATATCCTGACGGGGAACTTTCAAAAGGTGTTTCAGAGTCTGATAATTACACGCTTATCCGTTTCAGAGCGGACAAGGAGGTTTTTGAAAATCTTGATTTTTCTTCTGACGAGTTGGGAAAATACCTTGAAAAAAAGTGCAGTGAGTGCGAAAATTTCCGTTGTGAGCTTCGTGATGAAAGAGGAGATAATGTAAAAATCGTTACCTTTTGTTCAAATTAAGTTTACAGAATTAGTGTTGCAATTTGACACATTATGTGGTATGTTATAGATAATAAATATGAAGGGAATTTATATTATGTCAAAATCCAAGAAAATTACAACTATAGTTATTGCGGCTGTTGTGGCACTTTTTGTGCTGGTTACAGCATTCAACTGCTTCACCATTGTTGAGGCAGGTCACACAGGTGTTGTGGTAACACTGGGTAAGGTAAACGAAGGTGTACTTCAGGAAGGTCTTCACGTTAAGGCTCCCTTTGTGCAGGAAGTTATTAAGATTGACAACCGTATTGTAAAGCTTGAGGTTGACACAGAGGCTTTCTCAAAGGACCTGCAGACAGTTGAAACAACCCTTGCCATCAACTACCGTGTTGATACCTCCAAGTCCTACAGCATCTACAAGAACATCGGTGCTGACTACGAGACAGTGCTGGTGGCTCCTGCTGTGAACGAAGTGCTGAAGGCGATCACCGCTAAGTACACAGCAGAGGAGAGCGTTACAAACCGTTCACTTATCTCTGACGGTCTTGTAGAGGGACTTAACGAAAAACTCAACGCAAGCGGTCTGTATGTAACTGATGTTAACATCATCAACTTCGACTTCTCTGAGGCATTCATCACAGCTATTGAGGAGAAGCAGGTTGCACAGCAGCAGCTTTTAAAGGCTGAAACCGAAAAGCAGACAGCTATCACCAACGCTGAGGCAGAGGCTGAGGCTACCCGAATCCGTGCACAGGCTGAGGCAGACGCAAACAACCTTATCAAGGCATCTCTCAGCGAGGCTGTTATCCGTGCAAAGTTCTACGAAAAGTGGAACGGTGAACTTCCCCAGGCAATGGGCAGTGACTCCGTAATCACAAACATCGACGGCGGCAACGGCGGAAACTAAATAACAAAAATACAATAAATTACCTTATGAAAAAAAGAGCGGTTTATTATAACCGCTCTTTTTGCTGTCTTGTTCCGCGGCTCCCCTGTGAAAAGGCACAATGTTTTATACTATTCAATCCGTGGCTCCCCTTGTCAGGGGAGCCACGGGATAAAACATACAACAAACCTCGTCAGAGGGAGGCACGGATTTACTTGGTTTAGTTTTATAGTTTTTAATCAATCCCGTGCTCTGCGCAGAAGTGGCGGAGGGTCTTGAAGTAAGCGTCAGGGTCTACAAGATATGCAAGGCCGTGGCCTGCGTCCTTGACGGTGAGCAGGACTTTTGGGGAGGGGCACTGCTCGTAAACATCACGGCTCATCCGGCAGGGCACATAGGCGTCAGCCTCACCGTGAATGAAGATAACGGGGACTTTGCAATTCCTGATTGCTGTAATGGGAGAGGTTTCGTCAATGTTGAAGTGACCAAACAGAAGTCCGCCCAGCTTTACAAAGGGGAAAAGGAGATTTTCGGGGAGGTTCATCTCGTGGATAACTTTTTTGATGATAGCTCTGGGGGAGGAATAGGGGCAATCGGCAAGCACACCGATTACGTTCTTTGGGAGTTCTTTGCCTGCTGCCATCAGCACTGTTGCACCGCCCATAGAAATGCCTGTGAGGATTATCCGTGAGTCTTTGCCGAAGTGATTTATGATGAAGTCAATCCATCTGAGGCAGTCCTTGCTTTCGTTTATGCCGAAGGTGATTGTGTTGCCTTCGCTTTTGCCGCTTGCACGCTGGTCAACTATGAGCACATTGCGCTTGAGGGTGAAGCATCTCTGCACACCGCCGCACAGGTCTCTTTCTCCTGAGCCCCGGTATCCGTGAAACATAAGCTCAATGGGTGCACCCTTGCAGTATTCGTAGTATCTGCCGTGGAGTCTGAGTCCGTCAAAGGAAGTAATCTCAAACTCCTCACTTTCCATAGCACGGACTTCCTTCATCCAGTTTACCATCTGCTCACGATAGGGCTCGTAGATTTTGCCTTCGGGAATACTGAATTCCTCTGAGGGTTTATCAGTTTTTCTGTTGTTGTAAAAAGCCATACGAAAGCAGATGAACGAGGTCACAACCACAAGCAGAACTATAAGCCCTGCAACGCCTGCGATAATCCATAGAAATTCCATTATACCGTCTCCGATTTGTTTTAATTTATGATGGGTAATTATACCACTTTTTATGCGTGATTTCAATAATATATATCCCACTATAAACTACTTGCATTTTGCTTATATATCCTTTACAATTTAAGTATAAATGAGAAAAATGAGGGATATTATGGCGAACATGGATGTAAACTATAAAAACAAAAAAAGATACAAAACTGCGAAGTATCCTATCCGTCAGCCGAAGATTATTGTGTGGCTTATCTGGCTTTTGTGCAAGCTTTGTCTGCTGAATAAAAAGTACAAGGTTGAAAAGATAAATATGGAGGGGCTGAAGCCTCCTTATATGGTGCTTTCCAATCATATGTATTTTATCGACTTCAAACTGGCGGCTATGGCAACCTTCCCCCACAGAGTAAATAATGTTGTGAGCATTGACGGCTTTTACCGCAGACCCTGGCTTTTAGAGCTTATCGGCGCAATCTGCACCCGTAAATTTACTCTTGATTTGCACTTGGTGAAGTCTATAAGCAAAGTTCTTAAAAGGGGAGATGTGCTGTTTATGTACCCCGAGGCAAGGTATACTCCCTGCGGTACTCTGGCATATCTGCCCGAATCTTTGGGAAAACTTATCAAGATGAACAAGGTTCCTGTTGTAGTGGCTGTGCACAGAGGCAATCACCTGCACTCTCCTTTCTGGAATTTCCGCAAAAAGAGAAAGTCTGTGCACCACACAACCTTCACAAAGATTCTTACTCCCGAGCAGATAAAGACCATGTCTGTGCAGGAGATTAACGAGGCTGTAAAGAAGGCTATGGACTACGACGAGTACAGATATCAGAAGGAAAACGGAATCCTCATCAAAGAGAGTTTCCGCGCAGAGGGACTTCATAAGGTGCTGTATCAGTGTCCTCACTGCGGTACAGAGTCACAGATGGACTCAGAGGGTACAGAGATTTTCTGCAGGCACTGCTCAAAGAGATGGACTCTCAATGAGGACGGCACACTGACTGCCAACGAGGGCGAAACCGAATTTTCCCACGTGCCCGATTGGTTTGAGTGGGAGCGTGCTCAGGTGCGTAAGCAGGTTGAAAGCGGTGAGTATTCCTTCTCAGACGAGGTGGAGGTTTACTCTCTGCCCAGATGCTGGAAGTTTGAAGAATTAGGCAAAGCAAAAATCAGACACAATGCAGAAGAGGGTTTTGTGCTGGAGGGCTTCTACAACGGTGAAAACTACCGTATTCAGAGAACTCCTGCAGAGATTAACAGCCTTCATGTGGAGTATGATTACTGCTACATCAAGCCCTACGACTGCTTTGATATTTCCACAGAAAACGACTCCTTCTATTGCTATCCCACAAAGAAAAACATTGTCACAAAGCTTGCCTTTGCAACCGAAGAGATTTACAGAATCAACCGTGAGAAAGCACCCCGTTTTGCAGGGGCAAGTATCGAATCCGCCGCAAAGTAAGTTTTTTCTCTTTGTGTAGGTATGAGCAGTGCTCCTGCTGAAACCTTCCCTCAGTATGAAGCATTTACAAACCTCCCTCTTGAGGGAGGTGGCTGTGCGAAGCACAGACGGAGGGAGTCGGAGGAAAGGATTCAATTACTTCGGGGTGCATTGACCTTTCAATAATTATAATAATTTACATTATTGCAGGGCATACTCTTTTTAAAAAGCAAAAGGAGTATGGCTTATGGTAGAACAGGATACAATCAAACTTCTCAGAGAATGTGATGCAGGCATAAAGATGGGAGTCACCTCCATTGACGATGTTACTCCTCACGTCCGCTCTGAGGAATTCAGAAAACTTCTCACAAAATGCAAGCAGGAGCACGAAAAACTCAGAAGTGAGCTTGAGGTGCTCCTTGATAAATACCGTGACGAAGGCAAAGACCCCAACCCCATTGCAAAGAGTATGTCCTGGATAAAGACCAACGTGAAACTGGGGCTTGAGGACTCTGACAAGACGGCGGCTGACCTGATGACAGACGGCTGCAATATGGGAGTCAAAAGTCTTAACAGATATCTGAATCAGTACGAGGCGGCTGATGAGGTATCAAAGGACATCACAAAACGCCTTATAAATCTTGAGGAAGAACTGACCATAAACATCAGAAAATTCCTGTAAACGAAGCTGTGCACCGCTGAGGTTTTCCTTGGCGGTGTATTGATTTTTTGCACTGTTTGCTTTATTATATTAATATGATAGACTCTGAAAGGAGAATGAATATGACAGAATTTGACAGAGACGGAAAAACTCCCCTTGAGAGTTATACCTTTACATACACCGAAGAGGAAATGAAAGTTTTACGCAATGAACTTGACAAAGGCACTTTTGTGAAACTGATTGTGATTATGGCTGTTTTGCTTGTGCTTGTGATACATTCCTTTTTCATAAGCTCCGAGAGTCAGTTGCTGGGATTTTCTTTGGCAACCTTTCTTTATATCGGTTCAATTCTTCTTACAAGATTCAGACAGAGAAAATACCTTGCTCAGTACAGTGACAAAAGGGTTGCACAGAATGTTTATCTCTATGAATTCTTTGATGATTGTATGAGGGTTACCGTGCACAGGCAGGGCAGATTTATCAGTTGTGCTTATCAGGATTATACCGACATAGAGCGGTATTGGGTTACAAAGGATTTTTATGTGTTTACTATAGGCAACTTCCTTTATATGGTGAGAAAATCCGCTCTTTGTGAGAATTCCCGTGTGCCTGAGTTTGTGTGCAGAAGCAATATGCAGAAAAAGTCTGAGAACACAGCAGTGCAGGGAGAGGCGGGAAAGGTGCCTGAAGAACTCAGGACTCTGGACAGGTTAAGCCTTGCTTTCTTTATTGCGTCCCTTGCAACCCCCTTTGTGGTTTTTATTACTCTCGGTGTTATGTCAGCTACTATTGGCATAGAGAATTTTGTTGCAGGGGCAGGATTTATGCTTTGTACCCTTGTTGCCTTGTGCTCGTTTATATCGGGTATAATTCTCAAGGCAAAGGGTGTGAAGCGTGTGAGGAATCTGATCTCAGGCTTTATTCTTACCCTTGTGTTTTTTGCGTTTACATATATGTGTTTCTTAACGATTTAAGAGGTGTGTTATGATTATCAGACGAGCTGAAATAAAGGATATGGAAGGTATCAACAATCTGCTCAGACAGGTGCTTTATGTGCATCACGTGGGCAGACCCGATATCTTCAGGGAAGTGGGCAAAAAGTACCGTGACGAGGAACTGAAGGCGATTATTGAGGACGACAGCACACCCCTTTTTGTGGCGGTTTGTGAGGAGTCCGACAGGGTACTGGGTCACTGCTTCACAGTGATAAACGAAGCAAAGGGTCATTCTTCTCTTGTGGATTGCAAAACCCTTTACATAGACGATTTATGCATCGACGAGGGTGCCCGCGGACAGCACGTGGGCAAGGCTTTGTATGAATATACACTGGACTTTGCACGGAGCATCGGTTGCTACAACGTAACCCTGAATGTTTGGGCAAAGAACGAAAGTGCAATGAAATTCTACGAGGCAATGGGACTTACTGTGCAGAAGATTGGTATGGAAAAAATACTGTGAAACAGGGGGCTCGGCTATGAGTATTCTGTCAACATTCGCTTTTGATTATAAGTCTAAACTTTGTGAAACCATGTTTATAAGGAATGTTCTGAAAGCGGATTTCTGCGTTGGGGCTTTCCGCTATAAGGTGAAAAGTTTTGACAAAGAAAAGGGCACAGTGTTTATGCCCGTCATACGTAATGATATCTTTGCTCCCAGAAACTCCTTTATTCCTGATATAAGGCTTAAGATTGTTACAGATGAGCAAGGCACAAGGGCACAGGTGCGTTTGCAGATTAAAACAGCGGTGCTTGTGTTTGCTTCTGTTTATATGACCATTGCAGCGTTGTTTCAGATTCTGCTTTTTGTTATGGCTTTAATGGACGAAGTGATTTTCTCTATTGTTTTGTTTTTGCCATCGCTCTTGGTGCTTTTTATGTTTCTGATGACTTTTATTGGTGGTTACTTCAGCGCAAGGCGAGTAAAGGCAGAGATTATGAGCGGAGTTTTCGGAGAGTAATAATTTTCAGTTTATATAAAAATATGTTGCAATTTGTAACAATATGTGTTATTATTAAGAAAATTAATTTGAAAAGGTGATTTTTTATGCCAATGGTACCTGCAAAGTGTACTCAGTGCGGTCAGAATCTTCAGATAGACGATACCAAAGATGCGGCGGTCTGCCCTTACTGCGGTACTGCTTTTGTTACCGAAAAAGCCATCAATCAGTATAAGTTTGAGATTGGCAGTGTGGTAGTTGAAGGGGTCAGCGTTGAAACAAAGCTTAATAACGCAGAGATTTTCTTCAAGATGCACGGCAATGACAACAGAGCCCGTGAATTGTTCAAGGAGGTTACCGACCTTGCTCCTGCCGATTGGCGCGGCTGGTGGGGACTTGTGCGTATTTCTACAAAGGAATTCACCCGTATGCGTATGGGCTCAGAGCATATGTCTCTCATCGAACATCACGCAAATTGTGCTTTTAATTGTGCAAAGGCTTCTGACCCTCAGCTTCTTATAAAACTTGAGGAGCAGTGGACAGAATATGTGCAGAGAGTTAACTCTGAGTGGCGTGATGGGGTTGTGGAATCCCTCAGTCAGGCGGTGGAGGAAAAAAGCCGTCTTGAGGCTGAGATTAAAGTGAAAGAAGATGAGCTTTACAAGACTTCTGAGGAACTCAGCAATACCGAAAGAGAAGAAAGACGCTGTAACGGGTTGATTGCGAGACCGGGTCCCTGGGCTTTTTGTGTTTCAGGTGTGCTCTGCCTTTGCTACGGAGTCGGTCTGCTTATTCTGATTCCTCTTATTATCAGAGCTTTTTATTATCTGGACAAAAACAGAAAACTTGCAGCAAGGATAAAAGAACTCAGATGTGCAAGGGATAGACTTACCACAGAGGTATACACCCGCAAAAAGTAGGTCCGCGAGCTTGAGGAAAAAATAGATAAAATCCAGCATAATCTGAAGTATGCTGACGATTGATAACAGCATTTAATAAAACATATATTTCAAACGCATTGTAAGGTTAACCTTGCAGTGCGTTTTTGTTTTTGATTTATTCTTTGTGGGCTTTAAGTTGCATAGTTTTATGCAATTTTTCTTTTTGTTTTTCCTGTAAGTAGGGGACAGCCCCATTTTTTAGGAGGATTTATATGGCAAAAAGAAGATGTATCAGTATTGACGTTTATGAAAGTGAAAAATTCCTTGACCTGAGTGATAGGGCTAAGGTACTGTATACTCAGCTCATACTTCGGGGTGACGACGAAGGAGTTGTGATTAATCCCCGTACCGCTATGCGTTTGTGCGGTGCTTGTGAGGATAGTCTGCAGGAACTTACAGATGCAGAGCTTCTGTTGCTTGTGGGGGAGATTATGGTGGTGAAACATTGGTATGTGCACAATAAAATTCCACCCTCAAAAAGAACAGAGTCTGTCTACAAAAACGAACTGAGCAGACTGTGCATAAACGAGAGAAACGAGTATGAATTCACAGGTGATTAAGTTTTTTGCAAAGCAGAAAAAGTGCAGAAAAATTCTGCCTAATATAAGTTAAGTAAATATAATACAAGTCAACTCAATACAAAATAACTGAACAAAAAACAATTTAGTACAATCAAGTGAAGGTTAGGGGATTGTAAGGGGGAAGGGGATTCTGCTGCGCAAAAAATGCTGAATGTGGAAAAGTTTGTGGAAAACCTGTTTTTGAGGGTTTCTAAGAGGTTTCGGGGTGCAAAAAAACCTCCCTTGAATAAGGGAGGCTGAGTCTGCATAATTGTGTTGACAGTTTATGCTGTTATGGATTATCTGACAGAGAACTTTGTTGTATCCAGATAGAAGTTGATTTTGCTGTTTGTGCTTTCTGCTGCTTCAGCAGGAATGTAGATGAAGCCTCTTATCTGATGCACTGCTGACTCACCGGGCTCCAAATCAAAGCTCAGAGAGTTGATGTCAAGCTTTGCGTTCTGTCTGGTTTCCCAGCTTAAGTCGGAGTTCAGGTTGTACCAGTTGTTGTCAGGAGCCTGCATAACAATCATAAAGTTGGTGTCAAATCTGCCGCCCTTGCACTTAACAATGGGAACAAAGATTTCCTTCACAATGTCAGAGTCCTCAACTTCGCTGCCTGTGTAGGTGAACTCGGCAGTGAAATAAAGGAGTTTGCTGCCGCCGGGAGCCTTGAACTCAAGCTCACCTGTGCCGTCAGGAGTAAGGAAATCCTCCTGAGTGTTGTCGGAGTACTTAACGCTGTCTGCAATCTGAACATCTGTGAGTTTGAAGGAGATGTTCTCCTTTTCAACATTTTCGCCGATGCTGAGACCCTTGCCGCAAGCGCAGAAAGAAAGACAGAGCACCATAGCCATAACTATTGCAAGAATTCTTTTCATAATCATATTCCTTTCAATTTTTATTACCTTGTATATCATATTAGTCTTTTGACTGAAAGTCAAGGCTTTGGGAGAATTGTTAATAAATTTCTTGACTGATTTATTGGTTAAGGGTATTATCTTATTAAGATTGAAGAAGGGATAAGAATATATGGTACAACTGAATTGTAAAAAAGCATCGTCTAAGCAGACACTACTGAGAGTGTTGGTGTTTGTAGTGAACAGTATCGCAATGCTTATTATGCCTTGGATGGAATTTGCATATATTCTTACACACAAGACCATAACTCTTTACTTTGCTGTCTGCATTGCAATGGGGGTTATTAATCTGCTGATGATTCTTTTTTGTGAACTCAAAAACATTCTGACATCTGCAATACATACAGTGATTTTGTGTATGAATGTGACAGTTGTTGCCTTTTTTGCAGGGGTGTTTCTGTACGTGACAAATGATTGTGAGTTAGTGATAACTGTGTATGCTCTGTGCGGTGTGGCAGGGGCTGTGACAGGTTTTGCGGTCAGGCTTGTAAAAAACAAAACTGCAAACCAAACTTGAATCATTTAAATTAATACAGAGAAAACAAAACGGGCGTGTGAGGTTACACGTCCGTTTCTTTTGTGTTTTCAGATTAAGGTCTGAGTTTTCTGTGGTGACAGATTAGCAAGTGAAAATGAATTGAAGGGAAAGCTGTTTTGAGGTGAATCACTCCATAAGCTCTTTGTACTGGGCTTCAATCCAGGCGGTGGCGTCTGCGATGCCTTGCGCTGAGAATTCAAAGACCTTTTTGCGGTGGTCTCTGCGTTCAAAGCGCTGAGTGTAGGGCAACTGGATGTGGCACTGTGCAAGAAGGGTGATTTTTTCTTCACCGCTCTCTGTGGTTTCTTCTTCAGCGTTGACCTGATAGTTGAAGATTGTTTTGTGCAGGGCACCCTTTGCAGGGTCTGTGCCCAGTGAGCCTGTGAGGAAATTCCTTACAGGGCGGTTGTCCTGAATCTGTCGAAACCAGCTGAGCTGGGGTAATTTTATATCCATAATGTCTCCTCCTGTGCAGGGTTTGTGCTTGAAGTTTAAGATAATACAAATAAAGTATACCACATATAAAGGGATAACGCAAACAAGGAAACGGAACTTTTGTGTGAGTTTACATAGTTTTGTAGATTTTTGCAAAAGGTTGGTATATTATATAATTGAAGGGAAGAGAAATCGGAAAGAAAAAGATTTTTTTCGGAAAATGTGAGAGATTTTGTGTCTTTCGTTTGTATTATTTACAGAGGGAGGTGGGGACAGTTGTCTTTGCGAAGCAATGCTGCAGAAGTGCTTAAAAAATACGGCGACAGCCTTATGAGGATTGCCTTTACATATACTCAGAATATGGACGATGCTCAGGACGCAGTGCAGGACACTCTGCTGTGCTACCTGCAGAAAGCCCCCGCCTTTGAAAGTGCTGAGCACGAGAAAGCCTGGCTTATCAGAGTCACCATAAATATCTGCAAAAATTTGCTTACTTCGGCTTACAGAAAAACTTATGCAGAGCTGGACGAAAACTTAAGCGTCAGAGATAACTATTCCTCGGGGCTTTATGAGGCGGTCAACTCCCTTGAGCCCAAATACAGAATTGTGATTCATCTTTTTTACTACGAGGGCTACAGTCAGAAAGAGATTGCAAGGATAATCAGACTCACCGAGTCAGCGGTGTCAACCCGACTGCAAAGAGGTCGGAAGTTACTGAAAGAAAAGTTAGGAGATGATTTTTTTGATTGACAAGAGATTTGCAAGTGAATACAGAAAAACTGTTGACAGCATAGATTTTCCCTTGAATTATCAGGAAAAAATCCTCTCCGATACACAGGTGAAGGAGAATATACTTTCCTTTGAAGCCGCAAATAAAAAAGGAAAGGCGGGAAACTACCGCAGATATATAACTGCAGCAGTGGCGGCGGTGCTGGTGCTTGCAGTGGGGTTTTCGGTTTTATTCTCTGCAGGAATTAATCTGAAGGCTACAAAGGAAGTCAGAATCTACGTTGCCTCGGCTACAAACCTGAACTGCGTTGCAGGGGCAAGGATTGTTTTTATTGACAAGCAGGGTGAAGTGCTTACAGACAGAAAGGGAGAAACTGTTACCGCCTTCACCGACGAAAAGGGTGAGGCTGTGGTAACCATTCCTGCCACAGAGGATTACACCGCTCAGATTGCGGCGCAGGGGTATATTCCCCTTGAGGAAGCCTCTGACAAGGGCAACTACTATATAAGCCCTGTGATGGATAAGGACACCTACAGAGCGGTGCTCACCTGGAAAGAGGAGTGCGACCTTGATGCTCACCTGAGTGTGACACAGAATGGAGTTACCGAAAAGGTGCACTACTTCAACAGTGATTTTGAGAATTCACAGGGAGAGGTTGTGGCTGCTCTGGATACAGACAGCGAAACAGGCTCTGCACCCGAAACCATCACCTTCAATGCACAGGAAGATATGAAACTTCGGTTTTCTGTTGCATCTTACTCTTCGCTGAAAGAAAACAGCAATACTCATCTGGCACTTTCGGGTGCGAAGGTTACTCTGTACAAGGGAGATGCTTGTGTCGGTGTTTACAGCATCGGCACTTCGGCACAGGGTAACGTGTGGTGTGTATTTGAAATAGAAAACTCACAGCTTACGGTCTGTGATTACACATATTCGGTTGGTGCTATACGTGAAATAAAATAAACTTTATGGGGGACACTATGAGGAAGTTTTTACTTATATTTACGGCTTTTCTGCTTTGCGTTTCAATGGTGATACCTGCAAACGCAACAGGCGAAGAAAGCAGACAGCTTTTCAGAAATGATGAATATATCTATGAGGTGATGAGCGACGGCTCGGTGCTGATTCATTACTACATAGGTTTTGATGAGAATGTCACTGTGCCTGCATACATTGAAAACAAGCCTGTAAGCACCATTGGTGAAAGGGCTTTTTACGGCACGGATATTAAGAGTGTCAGCATATCTGAGGGCATCACCGCTCTGGGTGATGAGGTGTTCTTTTATTGCTATAAGCTTGAGAGTGCCGTGCTTCCCAAAAGTATAAAGCAGGTGGGCACAGGTGTTTTCAGAGATTGTATGAAACTTAAATCCGTCACCTTCACACAGGGAAAGGGCAAACTGGGGCTCTATATGTTTTACGGCTGTGTGAGCCTTACAGAGGTTAACCTTCCCAAAAATGCAGATAAAGTGGAAACAGGAATGTTTGGCTACTGCACAAGCCTGAGAGAAATCACAATTCCCTCTTCGGTGAGAATTATTAACGGCTATGCTTTTTATTCAAGCGGACTTGTGAGCGTTGATTTGCCCCCCTTACTTATGAGCATAAACAAAAAGGCTTTTGCTCAGAGCAAACAGCTTATGACTGTGAATCATCAGAGTTATATGGAGTCAGTTGTTTCTATGTCTTCTGATGCCTTTGAGGGCTGTCCTGTAATTTTCCCCGAAGATACAGACCCCACAGAGTCAGAGGTACAGAATACAGCGCAAAATTCCACCATCCCCGCCATAACCACAACGGAAGCATGCCCCGGCACTGTGCCCCCCTGGGTACCTACTGAAGCAAGCAGCGCAGCCCCTGACCCCACAGAGGCACCGCTGCCAGGGGTAGATGGAACTGAGGACAGCACTCAGGACGAGGTGACTTCGTCCGATGACAGCTTTACGGTTATGGAGGGTTACTATATGGGTGACGAGGCAGGCTTTTATGACAGCGAAGAAAAAGTGATTTCTTCTGCACATCAGAGTGTTGAGAAGAGCAGGCAGGAGCTTCTGAGCCTTGCATGGAATGTGCGTATGCTGGGTGACTCTGACAAAGACGGTGCAGTTAACATTAAGGACGCCACAATGATTCAGAGGTTTTCTGCAGGTCTTGTTAACAAGGAAAGCCCTGAATTTGACTATAAGAATTCCGATGCCAACACGGACGGACAGGTGAATATCAAGGACGCAACCGCTGTGCAGAAACTGGTTGCAGGGCTGATAGATTCGCTTTACTGATTAATTTACCCCCAAGGGCCCTTGTGTAGCACCGCAAGGGATTAAGGAGGCATCGCGCATTACTCCCTTATGTGCGATGCCTGTTTATAAAAATTTTTGAAATTTGTGTGATGTTTTGCCTTACTTGATTGTATTATTATCAGAGGGGAAAAATCCCCGTGAATATCATAAAAAAGGAGTGTTATTATGAAACTGAGAAAAACTTTGGCTATGATGCTTGCGGTACTTATGCTTGCTTTTATGGCGGTGCCTGCTGTGTCAGCAGAAGAAAATGTGACTTTCTTTGCTCTTGAAGATGCCATTGAGAAAGCACACAGCCTTCTTGATTCGGGCACAGGATATACAAACGAGTCCTATGTCCGTCTTTATATGGTTAAGTATGAGGCGGAGTCTTTCCTTTATAAGAGTGACGGAACTGAGGCTCAGGCTCAGGCTTTGCTTGAGGAACTGAACAGTGCCATTGAAGGGCTTGAAACCCCTGTGGCTTCCGGTGACGAGATTCCTTTCACCCTTGTGCAGGAGTGCAGAGTTCGCTGGTATGATCCTGATACAAGTAACTCCCTTACCATTGTGAAGTCTCCTGCTGAGATGGATGCAATTCTTGAGAATATTCACTATACTTTAGACAGTGAGTACCCCAAGCCTGTCAGAGATGAAAAATACAACGAGGAGTTCTTCAAGGAGAACTCTCTGGTTATAGGTCTGTATGATTTCGGCAGCGGAAGCGACCGCCAGAGCATTGATATGATGGCAGTAGATGGTGACACCCTGACAGTATACAGAACTATCCGTTATCCTGATGGCGGTACAGATGATATTCAGTGGCGCTATGCTCTGATGGAGGTCAGAAATTCTGACATTGAGGGTGTTGTGAACGTTAAGGATAGTTTTGCCCAGGCAAGCCTTGGTCCTTCTGAGAAGGTCTACGGTCTTTTTGGTGACGTAAACAACGACAGTAAAGTTAACGTCAAGGACGCAACTGCACTGCAGAAGCATATAGCAAAACTCCATATGCTTTTCTCTGCTAACCTTTTCCTTGCAGATGCAAACGGTGACGGTGAGGTTAACATCAAGGACGCCACAGATATTCAGAAATGCGTTGCAGATTTTGAACTTGAAAGCAGTGTGGGAAAACTCACAAAGGTTTGTCTGACTGATGTGGATTATAAAACAGAAACTGTGCTGACAGAGCTTCACCATACAGTTATCGGGGCAAAGAATCAGATTGTCCCCGGAAGCAATTATGTTTCATCAACTCTTCGGAATCTTATGGACGAGATTGAAAAGTCTGAGGAACTTCTGGAGAGCGAAAATCCGAGAAACAGTGATGTGCTGAATCAGATACAGGCACTGAAGTCTGCCATTGATGGACTTGAGTATGTAAATCTTTACACCGATGCTCTGGTGGCTCTTATGAACGAGGCACAAGAGTATATTGATTCGGGTCTTTATACTGAGAAGAGCACACAGGCGCTTATTGAGGCAAACTTCAATGCTCAGATGGTCTGCCTTTACGGTCAGACTCAGTATGAGGTGGAGATTGCAGAATATGAACTTCAGGTGGCAATCGAAGCACTGGTGCTCAGCGCAGATTCCCCTGACGGAGCGGTTCCCTTTGAGATTCTTGAGGAAGCAAGGATTGACAGCTTCGGTCCTGATGAGCAGGTGGTTTACCTTGTGAAATCCCCTGAGGAGATGGACGCAGCCCTTGAGAATGTTTACTATTTCTTAGGCAGCAGTGTTGTGAGAGATGAAAAGTTCAACGAAGAATACTTCACAGAGAAATCCCTTGTGATCTCCCTTGGCTTTGTGGGCGGCGGCTGCTGCAGTCAGACCATTAATAAACTTGTGAAGAGCGGTGACACTCTGACTCTTTACAGAACAATTTACAATAAAGCGAATCCTACCCCCGATATGAACTATCAGTATGTACTTATTGAGGTTGACAACGAGAACATAGCAGGGGTTGAGAATATCAGGGAGACACTGGAAAGAGACTATGAGATTCCCGATAACTCAGAATATGAAGGGTCTGGGGAAACCTTCAGGGTTTACTTTGCAAACACAAAGAACTGGGAGGATGTTCATATCTACTACTGGAGTGATAACCCCATACCCGACTGGCCCGGTACACCTATGAACTTTTATCAGTTGAATTCTTACGGACAGGAAGTTTATTATTTTGATGTTCCTGCAGATGTTACAGGCGTGATTTTCAACGATGCTGTCACCCGTGAGCAGACCGAGGACATAACCGAAAACCTTAAGGACGGTAAGGGCTTTTATCCTGTGGAGATGAACAGTTTAGGTATATGGATTGTGGAAAGCATTATTGGTGTGAATCCCGAGCCTGTTGAAACCTCTGTTGCTGATAAGCCTGTCTATGATGAGAACGAAACGAAAATCCTCTTCGGTGAAGCAGAAAAACGCAGAATTCAGGGCTGGGGAGATGACACAGAAACAGAGGAAAGAGAAATCCACATTGTACGCAGTGTGCAGGAGTTTGAGGCTGTGCTTGAGCGTATCAAGGGAAGTCCCGACGACCCCTGGGAGCCAAAGCCTGTGAGAGATGAAATATACAACCATGAGTTCTTTGAAGAAAGAGCCCTTGTGGTGTGCCTTTATCCTCTTGCAAGCGGAAGCTACACCTTCGATACCACCAGACTTGCAACAAAGGGTGACACCCTTTCAATCTACATAACAGTAAATATGCCCTCCATCTCCACCTGCGATATGAATTATCAGTATGCACTTCTTGAGGTTGATGCCCTTGATGTGCAGGACGTGAACAGCACGCAGGTGAACGTTCACAGTAATTATATTGAAGTAGAGTGGTAAAGAGCATAAAATATAGGAACTAAAAAGCAGAGAGAAGCCACAGCCGTGATAAAGCTGTGCCTTCTCTTGTTTTAAGTTCAGATAGATTTGTCTGATTTAAGAATATATTTATCTCTGGATTCGGCCTGAGCCGTCGCCGCCTGCAAGTTTTTCTACCTCGGCAACTGTTACCATATTGTAGTCGCCTTCGATTGAATGCTTCAAAGCAGATGCTGCAACTGCAAATTCAACTGCTGACTGAGTATCTTTACCGCTTAAGAGAGAATAAATCAGACCGCCGCCGAAGGAGTCACCGCCGCCTACACGGTCGATGATATGAAGGTCATATTTCTTGGAGAAGCAATACTCGTTTTCGGATACATTGTAAAGCATAGCGCTCCAGCCGTTATCAAAGGCAGAGTGGCTTTCTCTGAGGGTGATTGCTACCATTTCAAAACCGAACTTGTCTGCAAGCTGTTTTGCAACGGACTTGTAGCCTTCGTGGTTAAGTGAGCCTGCGTAAATATCTGTTGCCTCGGCTTCAATACCGAAAACATCCTTTGCGTCTTCTTCGTTGGAAATACAAACATCTACATACTGACAAAGCTCGGTCATGGCTGCTCTTGCCTCGTCTCTTGTCCAGAGTTTGCCTCTGTAGTTAAGGTCACAGGAGATTTTCACGCCTTTTGCTTTGGCGGCTTTGCAAGCCTTCACGCAGATTTCTGTTACATTCTTACCCAGAGCAGGAGTGATTCCTGTGAAGTGAAACCAGTCTGCACCCTCAAAAATCCTGTCCCAGTCAAAGTCCTCGGAGGTTGCCTTTGAAATAGCAGAGTTTGCTCTGTCATAGATGCACACAGAGCCTCGCTGAGAAGCACCCTTCTCGTTGAAATATATACCTACTCTGTCACCGCCTCTGGTAATAAGAGAGGTGTCAACACCATATCTGCGGAGACTGTTGACCGCTGACTGACCGATTGCGTGGGTGGGAAGCTTTGTTACAAAAGCAGCGTCCATACCGTAATTTGCAAGGGAAACTGCAACATTTGCTTCTCCGCCGCCGAAAGTGAACTCAACGTGGTCGCACTGAACAAAACGCTCATAGTTGTAGGGTTGGAGGCGAAGCATAAGTTCGCCGAAAGTTATTATTCTTGGCATAATAGAAAGTCCTTTCTGTTATAGATCTCAGCCTTTTGCGGCAGCTCTTGCTTCCTTGCAAAGCCTTGTGATTTTTTCAAAGTTGCCTGCTGCAATATCTGCCTTGGGACATACCCATGAGCCGCCTACTGCGTGAATGAAGGGAGAGTCGATATACTCCTTGATATTCTCTGTATTGATACCGCCTGTGGGCAGGAATTTAATTCCCACAAAGGGAGCGGAGAGATTCTTCATAGCATTGAGACCGCCGTAAACATTGGCGGGGAAAAACTTGATAATTTTGAGTCCCATATTAACTGCTGCAGTGATTTCTGTGGGAGTTACACAACCTGGAGTAACAGGGATATTGTTCCCGATACACCAGGCAACTACATCTTTGTCAAAGCCCGGGGAAACAATAAACTTTGCGCCCATTTCTACTGCAAGTTTACACTGTTCAAGGTTGAGGATTGTGCCTGCACCTACAAGCACATCGGGGCAGTTTTCGGCAACTGCCTTGATTGCCTCGGGAGCGGCTTCGGTGCGGAATGTTATCTCCATAACATCAACTCCGCCTGCAAGCATAGCCTGTGCGGCAGGAACTGCATCCTTTGCGTCATCAATGACAACAACAGGGACAACGATGGAATTTGCAAATCTTTCCTGAATGGTCATAGTTTTTACCTCCTTATACACCTGAATATGCTGAGAAGCCTGCATCTACAGGCAGAATTACACCTGTGATTGCGCTGGCGCTTCTGTCATCACAAAGGAAAAGTGTTGCGCCCAGAAGTTCATCTGCATCTACAAAGCGATGAGTAGGTGTGCTGCCTAAAATCTTGCCTGAGCGGGCAGTGGGGGTGCCGTCTTCGTTAAAGAGCAGGGCTTTGTTCTGTGCTGAAACAAGGAAGCCCGGAGCAATGGCGTTGCAACGGATACCTGTGCCTGCAAAGTGAGTTGCAAGCCACTGGGTAAAGTTGGAGATACCTGCTTTTGCGGCAGAGTATGCGGGGATTTTTGTAAGGGGGATGTACGCATTCATTGAAGAAATATTGAGAATACAGCCCTTGCCCTTTTCTACCATATCCTTTGCAAACACCTGAGTGGGCAGAAGTGTGCCCTGGAAATTGAGTTTGAACACAAAGTCCACACCGTCAGCATTCAGGTCAAAGAAAGACTTGCCGCCTTCCTTTGCCTCGTGGTGATATTCATTATCTGTAGTAGCGCGGGGATTGTTACCGCCTGCACCGTTTACAAGTATATCGCATTTACCCAGATCTGCCAATACCTTTTGATGAACTTCCTCCAGAGCGGAGGTATCAAGAACGTTTGCCTTGTAGCCTTCGCACACAAAGCCCTCAGCCTTGAGTTCATCTGCAAGGGCTTTCACAGCCTCTTCGTTAAGGTCAAGAGCCGCTACCTTTGCGCCTGACTGTGCAAAGGCACGTGCCATGGCACCGCAGATAACTCCGCCTGCACCTGTAACCACAACCACCTTGCCTGTATAGTCGATATTAATGGGAAGATTTATCATATATATTACCTCCGATACTCTGAATTACAGATTCTTGCCTGAAAGTTTATTGAGCATATCCCACACACCCAGCATATACATAATGCCAAGGGCACGGTCATAGAGTCCGTAACCCGGACGTACATTGCCTGGACCTTCATCCCACAGATGTCTGCCGTGGTCGGGTCTGATGTAGCCCTCAAAACCACAGTCGTGATATGCCTTGAGAATGTCAAGGATTCCTGTGTCACCGTCGCAGTCGCGGTGGCTTGCCTCTGAGAAGTCTCCGTTTTCAAAGTGCTTTACGTTGCGGATATGGGCAAAGGCAATACGGTCACAGTGTTTTCTGACAATCTTTGCAACATTATTATTCGGGTCTGCACCCAGTGAGCCTGAGCAGAGAGTCAGGCAGTTGCAGGGGTGGTCAACCATACTGAGGAAACGGTCGATGTTTTCCTCGTTGATGAGAAGTCGGGGGAGTCCGAAAATATCCCAGGGCGGATCGTCCATATGGATAGCCATCTTCACTCCGCATTCCTCACAGGTAGGCATAATTGCCTCCAGAAAATACTTGAGGTTTGCCCACAGGGTTTCGTGGTCAACTTCCTTGTAATCCTCAAAAAGCTGAGAAAGCTTTGCCATTCTCTCAGGCTCCCAGCCCGGGAAGGTCATATTGTACTTTTCTGTGAAATCCAGAATGTACTGAGCCATAGCGTTGTAATCGTCCTGAATCATATTCTTTTCGTAGAAAAGAGCGGTTGAGCCGTCACCCACAGGGTGGAACAAATCGCTTCTTGTCCAGTCGAATATGGGCATAAAGTTATAGCAGATAACCTTTACGCCAAACTCGGAAAGATTGCGGATACACTGCTTGTAGTTTTCAATGTACATATCCCTTGTGGGTTTGCCGATTTTGATGTCGTCGTGAACATTCACAGACTCAACCACGTCAATAGAGAAGCCGTACTCGTCAAGCTGACGCTTAACCTCTGCAATCTCTTCTTTTTCCCAGATTTCACCGGGCATTTTGTGATGCAGTGCCCAGACGATTGATGTAACTCCGGGAATCTGCTTAATATCACTCAGTTTTATTTTATCGTTACCTTCGCCGTACCAGCGAAAGCCCATCTGCATAGGCATACTATAGCCTCCTTATAAATTGAAATAGGTTTTTGCGTTATTGGTGCATATATCCTGAACAAGTTTTCCTGCATATTCAATATCTGCAGGGTACTCGCCGTTTTCTATCCACGTGCCGATAAGGCTGCACAGAATACGTCTGAAGTATTCGTGTCTTGCATAACTGAGAAAACTTCTGGAGTCTGTGAGCATTCCCACAAAGTTACCAAGAATTCCCAAGTTTGCAAGGCTTATCATCTGATTGCGCATACCTGTCTTGTTGTCGTTGAACCACCAGGCAGAGCCGTGCTGGATTTTACCTGTGATTCCCTCGCCCTGGAATGCACCCAGCAGGGTATCTATCCATTCGTTGTCCGCAGGGTTAAGGCTGTAGAGAATTGTTTTTGGCAGGTTGTGTTCTCTGTCCAGTGCGTCCATTACCTTATACAATGCACCGCAACTGTCGGTAACGGCAATGCAGTCAAAGCCTGTATCGGCACCCAGAGCCTCAAACTGTCTTGTGTTGGGATTGCGCATACAACTGAAGTGAAGCTGCATTACCCAGCCCATACGTTTGTATTCCTTTGCACAGTGAAGGAGCAGTGCAGTCTGATACATCTCTGTTTCTTCCTTTGTGACTGCCTGTCCGCCAAGGCCCTTTCTGAGGATTGTGTTTATCTGTGCTTCATCTGCTTCACGGTACATTACGTAGTCAAGTCCGTGGTCTGATGCTCTGCAACCCATAGAGTCAAAATACTCTATGCGCTTTGTCAGGGCTTTTTTTACATCATCAAGAGTTTTTATCTCAACCTCAGCCGCAGTACCAAGTTTTTCCATATACTGTGCGAAGTCTTTTTTGTGGATATTCAGTGCAGGGTCGGGACGGAAACTGGGGCAAACCTTTACGGAAAAGTCTGATTCCATAAGTTTTTTGTGCCACTCAAGTGTGCTTGTGGGGTCGTCGGTAGTACCAATCATAGCCACGTTGCTTTTTTCAATGAGTTTTCTTGCACTGAGGGAGCCGTCTGAAAGAAGCTTTTCTGTGAGTTCCCACACTTCGTCGGCGGTTTCACCGTTCAGAACTCCTTGGAATCCGAAGTAGTTTTTAAGTTCAAGGTGGCACCAATGATACATGGGGTTGCCGATACACCTGGGAAGAGTTTCTGAAAACTTCTGAAATTTTTCTCTGTCGGTAGCATCTCCCGTAATATACTTTTCTGCTATACCGTTTGAGCGCATAATACGCCATTTGTAATGGTCGCCGTAGAGCCAGACCTGTGTGATGTTTTCAAAGGTGATATCCTCGTAAATCTCCTTTGGGTCAAGGTGGCAATGATAGTCGATTATAGGCATATTCTTTGCATAATCGTGATAAAGAGTACGGGCAGTGGGGGTATTAAGCAGAAAATTATTGTCCATGAATTTCATACTATCACCTAAACTTCTGAATTGGGCTGAACGCTGACAGTTTCATCGTTGATGGTTTTCATAGCCTCTTCCGTAGTCATACCGTCTGCGATTGCTTTTTTACGTGCAGCGTTTACTGCATTGATGGTTTTCATTCTTTCGCCTGTAAGAGAGTATCCCTTCATAGCAATGAGAGTAGCACACCAGGCAACCATGGGAACAATGCAGAAAAGGATAATTACCACCCAGTTCATATTTTCAGCATAAGGAGTGGCTTTTGTGGGAAGTCCCTGAATTCCGATTGCAATACATGCGAAGGAAACAACAGTTGCCGCCAGAGAAGAAACCAGTTTATCTACCAGACTGAAAAGTGTGCCCATAATACCTGGGACAAATTTGCCTGAACAGTAGGTTTCGTAATCGGCGCAGTCCGCAACCATGGGAATGGGCATATCGGCTGTTGCATAGTATGCGCCGTAGCCGATACCGAAGAAAAGAACAAACAGAATTGTGTAAAGGTTAAGTGAGAGACCGCCTTCGGACATAAATGAAAGATTGAAATCCGGGTTGCCCTGCTGCCACAGAAGAAGGAGTATAAGTACGCCCACGTAGCATATAAGTGCAAGGGAAACATAGCGGACTAAAGAAGCCTTCTGACCCTTTTTCTGGGAGGTCTTTACTGTCATAAGGAAGAAGGGTGCTGAGAACACATAGCCTAAAATCATCATGGGCAGATAGAGTGAATCGTAATTACCCATCATACAGCCGTAAAGCATACAAAGAACATTGGCGTTTGTTGCGATTGCCAGAGCCAGCTTACAACCGCCGCCTGCAACCATAAGACGCTGGAGAGGTTTGTTGCTCTTTACAATGCTTACATAATCGCGGATACGGATTTTTTCCTGCTTGCCGCCAAGACCGAAATATTTTTCGTTGTCTTTTTCCCAGATGCCGATGATAGCAAGGATTGTAAGAAGTATTGACATACCTATTCCTATGGGAGTCATAACCGCAAACCAGGTTGCGTTATAGTCGCCGATAATGTTATCGCCTGCAAGGATAGGTCCGACAAACTGCATTACACCCATACCGAGCAAGGAACCGATAGTGTTGAAAATTGTAAACAAAGGACGCTGCTTGGGGTCATCGGTAAGTACAGGCTGAGCAGCACGGGTTACAGAGGTCTGGAATGTGTAGCCTATTACCCATACTGCATATAAAAGTGTAAAAGCCAGATATCTTGCCCACATTATTGTGTCGGGAATCATAGGGGTAAATACATAAAGTGCAATAACAGACAGTGCCATTATTAAATTACCGATTAACATAAAGGGACGGAATTTTCCGAATTTAGTGTTGGTTTTATCCATCAATGCGCCGATTACAGGGTCAGTGATAGCGTCGAAAACACGCATAAAAGTTACCATAACCGAGGCAAAACCAATAAGCCCCAGAATGTTCTCACCAAAGGTCGCTACATAGGAAAGAATGAGCACAAAGTAAACATTGGTAGCACCATTGTTAAGCGGAAAAAGAGCAAGCTGATACAGCTTTGCCCGATTGGTGGGTTGATTTGTCATAGTGTTACACTCCTTTAAGTCCAGTTTTCACCTTTGCCGTCGTTCTTTTTGAGTTTATAAGCAGGATTCGGCTTTGAAACCCTGCGGATTCTTGCTTCGTCCTTGCACTGTCCTGCTACCGCTTTAAGGGTTATTTCGCCTTCAAGGGGAACACGGAAAGTGAAAACCTTGTTGCCGCTTTGTTCTGAGAATTTTTTACCGTTGACATATAAAGCGACTTTATCAAGATTAGAGTAAATTTTAACTGTGGTGATTTTATCGGGTCTGTCCACATAGCGTTTGGAGCAGATGTGAACGAACTTTTCCTTTGACCAATAGGCTTTGTAAAGATAGAAACTGTCTTTCTTTGTTTTTCTGTCGAAGGTAACAAGGCCCTTGTGATTCATTCCCGGCTCACCGCCCTGGTCTCTGGCATCGGCGGCAAAGTCAAACATATTCCAGACATGAGTTGCCCACATAAAGGGACGCTTTTCGAAGCATTTAAGCAGATACTCGTGATACACTGCCTGATATTCTTCGGTATGGTCGCCTCTTTTGGGGTGTGAGGAATGAAGATTTGGCATTGCCTCGCAACCGTACTCGGAGTAACCAAGTGCCCTGTTTGGGTATATGAAGTGGAAGAAGTCAATCCACAAATCATTCAGGAACAATCCGGGCACATACCAACCCAGATACAGATTCCAGCTTACCGTATCGGTGATATGGGCTACCTTGTTGAATGGCCCGCAAACAGCATAGCAGGCAAGAGTGGTGAATCTTGTTTTATCCATTTCATGGCAAAGGTCGTTGAGGACTCTGTGATTGCTCAGCATATCCTTTTTGTCCTTTGTGGAAATTGTAATCTCGTTTGAAACGCCCCAGCAAACTATGGAGGGGTGATTGTAATTCTGAACAATAAGCTCTTTCATCTGGGAGATTGTGTTATCCCTGCCTTTTGGCAGATGCTCAGAAATGTAGGGGATTTCTGCCCAGACTATCATTCCGTATTTATCGCACAGATCATAAAAATACTGGTCGTGCTGATAATGGGCAAGGCGGATTGTGTTGGCACCGATTTCACGGATAAGCTCCATATCCCTGTCGTGATTCTCAACCGTCAGGGCGTTGCCTATCCCTTTGTAGTCCTGATGACGGCAAACACCGTGTAAGGGGTAACTTCTTCCGTTCAGGAAAAAGCCTTTCTGGGAATCCACATAAAAGGAACGCACACCAAAAGGTGCAGAAACTTTATCAGTTTCTTCGCCGTTTACCAGAAGCACTGCCTCACAGGTGTACATATAGGGGTCGTCTGTTCCGTCCCATAAATGAACATTTCTGATAGGGAGGGTGGTGTTTTCTCCTTCGCCCTCTGCCACAAGCTCTGAGGCTGAACCGAATATTCTGAGTTTTACCGTAGCATTCTCAGCATTGTGCCAGGTTCTTATATTAATGTCTGCATCTTTGCCTTTGATTTCGGGAGTAACTGCAACTCCGTTGCCCCCGTAATAATCTATATCGAAATGATTCTTGTTGAGGATAATCAGATCAACATCACGATATATTCCGCCATAGAAGGTAAAGTCCGCCTTCTGAGGGTAAACGCAATCATTGATGCTGTTATCAACTTCAACTATCAGTTTGTTTTCAGCCTGAAGTACCTCAGTGATATCGCATCTGAAGGTAGAGTAACCGCCGTGGTGAGTTGTTATCTCTTTGCCGTTGAGTATAACCTTTGCTGAGGCGTTAACGCCTTTGAACTGAAGGTAAACACAGTTGTCAACGGTAATCTGAGGTGCATCAAAAAGTTTTTCATAAACACAGGTACCGCGCCAATAATCATTTCCGCCGTCCTGACCGTCGATGTTGTTCCATGTGTGGGGAATGTTGACAGATTCTTTATCTTTACCCGGCATTGCAAATTGCCAGTTTGTATTCAGATTAATAGTTTTTCTCATTATAAAACTTTCCTTTGGAAGTAATTAACTACTCGTATAATATGGATGTACGCGAAAGCAACACAATTAAGTGTTGCTTTCGCGTCAGTGATGAACTAAGGTTTATTTGTTTTTAAGTGATTTTCTGAACTCTTTATAGGAGGTATATTCCTCGGATTTCATAAACTTTCTGCGTTTGAGTACCCAGAGAACAGCTGATGCTATAAAGAGTACCGCACAAATAATGGAAGCTGTCTTGATTGTGGAAATAATCTTGGGGTCTGTAGCACGGATTGTTGTTTCGGGGCCTACTCCGTTCATTGCTGCAGAATTGATGATTGTGTAAAGGTTATGGTGCATAGACTCTACCATAGCATTTACGATAACAGGGTCATCCTTTTCTGCCTTAAGAGCGTTTACTGCGTAAGGCAGCATAGCGTCAAAGCAAGTTACACCCCCTGCAAGAACAGCGTCGGCTCCGTTGCAGTAGCTGACGAGAATGTTGTCTGTGATGTGCATGGACACATTGCCCCACTCGCCGCGCATAATGTTTGTCATAAGGTTCTGATTCATACCTGACCAGGTTGTACCCCAGCGTGTGTAAGCTGTCATAACACCACCGCGACCGCCGTTTTCTTCAAGAGCCTTCTGGAATGCCTTGAGGTAAATTTCACGTGCAGTCTGCTCGGTAAGCCATGCAGCCTGACCGAGACGGTCCTGCTCACAGTCGTTAAGGGCAAAGTGCTTGAGAACAACATCAACACCGTTGTCAAGGAGAGCACCAACCTCAACGCCTGCCATTTCGCCTGCAAGGAATCCGTCCTCGGAGAAATACTCGAAGTTACGTCCGCCGTAAGGTGTACGGTGTGTATTGGCACCGGGACCGTAGAGACAGGAAACCTTTGCATCGAGGCAATCGTTTGCGATCATCTCGCCAACCTGATAAATAAGGTCGAGATTGAAAGTAGCCGCCATAACATCTTCAGATGTGAAGGCTGTAGCTTCTGCGGATTTGCCGTCCATAGTAACAAGGCCGCCGCCGAAGAGAGAAACTGTAAGACCCTGGGGACCGTTTTCGTCACGGGAACCGGGAGCGTTTACGGAAGGAACGGGGTGTCTCCAATGGAAGCAGTCACCCAGAGAGATAAGTTCTTCAATGGTAAGATTTTCAAGAAGTTTATCCCAGGCAGGATCGTCATAGTCCTTGGAAGCCATGATGCTGTCGCCGTCCTCGTCCATCTCAAACATATCGTAGAGTGTGAGACCGTTTTCAGCATTCAGAACAGGCATTTCTTCCCATTCTTCAGGAACTTCAAAGTAATCAGTACCCATAGTAGCCCATCTGCCCTCAGTAAGCTCGGTTACCATAGAGTCAATAAGCTCAAGTTTAACGCTTTCTGCAGGCCATGTGCCTGTCCAGTTGTTTCTGGAAAGGAAGGTAACGGTGTCTTCACCGAAGTAGGAGTTGGGGTCAGCATCCTGAAGCCGGTTTTCGATTTCAGTGCCGTTAAGGGATTTGGAGTAAGTAAGGTCGAGTTCTTTTTCTTCCCAGCTGTAAACAAGGTCCTTGTTACCCTCAGCGTCCATACCGTTGGCAGTAGTGTAGCCCTTGGCTGCAAGAATGTTGTTTACTGCGTTGTGGGAGTCTGTAGCTGCTGTGAAGAAGTACTTGCCTTCTTCGATGATGTATGTGCCGTGGCCCTTGGCATCGTAGGATGCAAGATCACGTCTGTCAACATTGATTGTAATTGTTTCGGATTTGCCTGCTTCGATAATATTGGTTTTGTTGAAGCCGATAAGCTGAACAGCAGATTTTTCAATCTGATTATCTATGTCATACTGTGTGTATGGAGACTGAGCGTAGATCTGAACAACTTCCTTGCCTGCTGTGTTACCGTCGTTGGAAACTGTAACGGTGATTTCATACTGGTCTGTATCTTTGTTGAAGTTTACAGCCATATCCTTATAACTGAAGTTTGTGTAGGAGAGACCATAACCGAAGGGGAATGCAACCTGATCGGCATAGTTGAAATCGCCTACGTTTTCCTTGCCCATTACCAGATCCTCGTAACGGGTTTCATAGTATTTATAACCAACGTAGATGCCTTCCTGATATACCATATAGGTTGAAGCATTTGCAGGAATCTGGGGATTTGCAGCATCGAAGCCTGTGTAAGTCTGAGCCAGGAAGTTCTGCATTGCAGGGCTTGAGAAGTTATCGTAGCAATATGTATCTACAAGACTGCCTGAAGGATTAACCTTGCCTGCAATGATATCGGTAACAGCGCTTGTACCTGCAATACCGAGACCGCCAACCCACATACATGCGTCTATATCGTAATCTTTAAGGAAATCCAGTTCAAGAGCGTTGGAGGTATTGATAAGAACTATAACCTTAGCACCTGTGTCGTTCTTGACCTCCTGTGCATAAGAGAGAAGTTTTCTCTCGTTTTCGTTAAGTTCAAGGTAGTTGATAGCATCAGGGTTGCCTTCGTAGCCGGGGAAAGAACAATCGTAGCCTTCGCCGCCAACACGGGAGAAGGTAAGGATAAGAGCATCAGAATACTCAGAAACGGATTTTCTGATGTTATCGGGATATTTTGCAGGGTCAATCTCAAGAATAGGAGCCTGGCCTGCAAGAACTGCACTTTCACCGGCAGAGCCTACACCAAGTTCGCTCTTGAGAGTTGCAGCCTCTTCGCTGTTGTACCAGTTCCAAAGGTCCTCGTTTACTGTAAGACCTGATTTTTCAAGAGCTTGCTTAAGGTTGTCTGCCTTAGAAGCGTCAACGTTACCTGAGCCTGTGCCGCCATAGGTGAGGTTAACAGAGTTAACAGATAGTGTGGAAACCTTTGCGCCTGCTGCAACAGGAAGTGCTCCGTTGTTGAGAAGAAGAGCGGCACCCTCTGATTCAACTTCATAGCAAAGCTTAAGACCTGCCTCAAGTCTTTCTTCCTGAGATTCATATTTACTCTCGTAGTAGATAGCGTTTGCGTCTTCGTTCTGAAGCTCCCAGAAGGTGTTACCTTTAAGCAGAAGAGCGATAGTGTTATCAAACATGCTGACTACAATTGAGGCAACAAGCAGAATAACAGTCAGAACCAGAAACAGTCCGCTGAAAAATGCCCATGGCTGAAGGGCTTTGCGTTTTGCTTTTTTGAAGTTCTTTTTACGAAGTTTCTTTTCGCTTTTCGGGATACTCATACAGATTCTCCTTTAAAATAAATATTTTATATTATCCCTGCATACGCCTTGCAGAGAAAGGTCTGTAAAATAGTACGGATTTCTCGCAAAACTAATTATATCATACAAAACTAATTAACGCAATGATTACTTTTTGGATAATATATACATTGCGTAATATTGGAATTAATGGTATTTCTTTACTGCAATAAGTCTCACGAATATACAAAAATCCCCTGTGAAGTTTTAATCACAGGGGAAGAAGTGTTATTTTTTTTGTAATGTCCTGACGCCATATACCACGCCATACATTAAAGCTATAACCAACGGTAAAAGTACAGGGAAACCAAGCAGGTGACTGCCCCACATCTGCTCAAATATCAGAAGCGGATTTCCTTCTTCGGCATACATCAGGAACATAAAGTTGGTATCAAAGAGGATATTTATAACATACACAACAGCCGCCATGCCCAAAAGAAGCAAAAGACATTTTGCCAAACGTTTCAGCGTCGGTTTTATATCTCCGCCTACAGTGAGCATAATGGGATAAGTTGCAAGAAGAATATGAACAGTAAAACTGTGGATATGCATGAAGTTCAATACGGGAAGTTCCACCCAGGTGGGGAATACCAGCGCAATAATTGCCGCAGGAATACAGAACAGGTAGAGAAATTCATCAAGCAGTTTTGTTGGCTTCCACATGTGAAAAGCAATAAGAAAAATATTGATGCTGCATAAATGAAAGGGCAGGTAATTCACACTCTCGTTACCGCCTGTAAAGAGCATAGTCCACTTGAAAATTTCATCAAGTACAATAAGGGTGCCTGTAACCAAACGAAGGATCTTTCGGGTTTTTGTGTCAGCCTTTCTGTAAAACAGACTCATAAGTACCGCAAATATTACAAAGCAACCAATCCAGATAAGATGTGTAGCATCGTAATAGGAAAAACCAACGCCCTGAGGAATAGTTTCAACAGTATCAAACCAGTACATTTTTTCACTCCTCGCCATAATACAACAGGATAACAAATTCATTGTAACACGAGTGTTTTTTGTTTGTCAAATAAGCCTTGACTTAAAATATAAAACAGCCCGATTTTTCGGAGCGGAATGCCTCGGAAATCTGTGTATTTCGGGAGAGGAGGAGCAACGGGAAAGTGACGGAATCTTTTACACAAACATTCCAAACGGAAAGGCGAATGCTCAGACGAGGTTCGGGTGATATTGGCAGAATTATGAAGTCAGACCTGTAATGCTGTTCACTGCATCTGTATTGAAGCAGAGCGGTAAAGAGCATAAAAGATACAGGAACTAAAAAGCAGAGAGAAGGCACAGCCGTGATAAAGCCGTGCCTTCTCTTGTTTTATGAAAGGTTGTGTTTGTTTGAGTTTTGGAATTTTATGAAAATCAGAAGTAGAATTTTTTCATATCCTCAAGGCGGAGAAGCATGGGGTTTAAGCCCAGGCCTGCTCCTGTGTCGATGTCAATCCAGGTTTCGGTGAAAACAGGGACACCCTTGTACATTGTGCCGTAGAGCACCGTGGGGGTGTGACCGAAAATCACAGTTCTGCCGTCCTCATAGTAGGTCGTTTCCAGGGAAGGTCGGGTCCACAGCAGGTCGTGGCGGGAGTAGTCAGACAGGTTTTTGTCTTTTTCAAAGTTTCCCAGACCGCTGTGGGTGAGAATGTATTGCTTGCCGTCAACCTGAATCTCCTTGTAAAGGGGACAGCCCTCAAGGTAATCAAGGATATATTTTGTCTGTGCAGGGGTGTACTGCTGCATGGAATCCATGGTGGCGTAGCTTCCGTTTGAAACCCAGACCGAGTATGCTTTGCGTCTTTCTCCGCAAAGCTCTGAGGCACAGGGGATTCTGTCACCTTCAAACAGAAGTCGGTTGTCAAGGAGCATTGCCTCGTGGTTTCCCAGAATCAGGGTGATGTTGGGCTGTGACATAATGAAACGTATAAGCTTCAGTCCGTCACTGCCCCGGTCGATGCAATCACCCAGCACATAGAGTCTGTCGTCTTTGCAAAAGTCTATGTGCTCAAGGACTCTTTGGAATCGTTCAACAGGGTATCCGTGCAGGTCTGATACAACATAGGTCACAGCAGGTCACTCCTTTTTTATTATTGAGTATTCTCCTCCGGCTGTGAAATAAGAGGAGATTATCCTGAATTGTTAAAATGCGTATTCGTTGAGAAAAAGAAAATACTGTATGCGGGTGATGGAATTGTTATAAAAGCGCTTGTAAAGTTGGGCATAGTCCTGATATATGGCTTCGTGGAAAGTGACAAAGGGAGTGGTGGAAAGCTTGCCCAGAAGCTCTTCCACTCTGGTGTGGAGCATATTGCCGAAGTCGGAAGTCCTGGCTTTTTTTGACTCGAAATGGTTGCAGGCAAGAAGTCTCATATAGATAGTCAGACTCAGAAAGTCATTCATGGGGCAATCTGTGACGGCGTAGGAATTGTGGAAAGCCTGCACCTTGTAGTAAAGCCTCATGGCTTCCTTGTGGTCGCCTTTTTCAAGCAAGGCGTCTGCCTCCATTCGTATCTGTATGAACTTGTCGAAGAAGTCGTCGTTTATGTAGAAAATTCCCGACCTTACGGCTCTCTGGCAGTTTCTGCGGTAAATATCCTCAGTGGCTTCCTGCGCACCCTTTATCTTCAGGGAGCGCTCGTTACAGCCTGCAACCTGAAGCAGTACGGGGGAGTTGAAATTCACAGCGTACTCAGCCGAGTCCTTTGAAATGAAAATGATGGGGGTTTCCTTTGAAAGGTCCTCCATAAAAGCAAACAGCTCCGGGTAGCAGTCAAAGCCCTGAGGCATAGGCTCTGTGTCCTCTATTATTATATACTCTGTATCGTTATCTCTCAATACATTTCTGCCTCTCAGGTAGCCCGTGGAGGATACGTGGTCTCCTCTGGGGGCAAGTGCCTGAGCTGTCTGCGCAAGGGTGTGCTTGCTGACCTTGTAGAAGGAGTAGGTTTCAAAGTATCTCACAAGGGTCAGTGCACGGTTCATATATGAGGTGATTACAACGCAGAGCTTTGCGCCTTCTTTGTTTTTGAGATTCATCAGTTCTATATATGATTCTGTAAATGTGCTCAAATTATTTCTCCTTTTTCTGCGGATTTATCCGAAGTCTGAAAACTGGTCTGAGGTGCTGATGGGTCCGAAGTGATAAAGAATTTTGCCCTGAAGGGTGGTGGTGTCTTCTTCAGATTCTTCTAAGGCGGGAGGTGTCAGGGTTCTGGGAGGAAGTTCCTTGTGCTTTTTGTTGTAGTCCACAGCAAGCTTCTCCCAGTTGGAAGCTGATAATCTGACGTGTGCTGTAGTGCGCACAGGCTTTATCTCAGGGGGGAAGGGGTCGGTTTCGTAAACCTTGTCGTAGTAAGGAAGGTTTGTCACATAGGGACGGACACCCTGCCTCAGAATAAGCACCTCCACAGAATCCTCGCCCTTTGAAAGGAACTGAAGCTCTGAGGGAGAGATAAGGTACTGTTCTCTGCCGTTGAAGTCATAAACCGTACCGCACAGGTTTGAGATGCTGTTCAGGAATCTGGTTTCCTTTGAACTGAAGCAGGTCCAGGAGGTGCAGTTGCTGAGAATGGTTTCGGCAACACTCTCTCCGTACTTTTCGCTTAACTGATTCATACTCTGACAGTAAAGGTGGTAGCGGATATTCTTTGAACGGGACTCTGAGATTCGGTTATCGAATTTATCTACAGGAGTCAGGTTTGAGAATTCATCAAGGATAAAGTTCATTCTGACAGGGAGCTTGTCGTCGGGCTGTTCGTCGCACACATCGATGAGTGCGGTGTATGCCTGAGTAAGAAAGGCTTTTACCACGTTGTTCATGGTTTCCTTTTCATCGGGGTAGATTACGTAGGTGATGGAGGGAGTGTAAGCCATTGAGTAAAAGTCGATTTCGTTGGAGTTGAACAGTGTGAGCAGTGAGGAACTTTTCACAAGGTTGTTGAGTCCCGTCTGCAGAACACTGTATACGCAGGTTCTGGTTCTTTCTGCGTCCAGAGATACAACACTGTCCAGAGCAGAGCGGATGTCTTCAGAGATGTTGCTTACGCTGTTCATCAAGGAGACAACATTGCGTCTGGAACTTTCTGCACACAGGGGGAGAATGTTCTCCAGAGTGAAGTGTGAAGGACTTGTGGAAAAGTACATACACATCTCGATGATACGGGATAAAAAGGCGGTGGCGGTGGCGTCCCAGTAACGGTCGTTCTTGCTTATTGTGTTGCACATAAGTGCTGAGCAGAAGTCGTCGATTGCCTGCTGCGCCTTAGATAAGTTACCCTTTGTGTAGTAGTGATAAATCAGATGCAGAGGATTCCAGTGGTGGCTTTTCTCAGGTGTTCTCAGATTGAGCACCCTGATTCTGTAGTTTCTGCTTCGTGCAAAGGTGACGGTTGCTCTGTAGAGTTCGCCCTTGGGGTCGTTAATGATGGCGCTCTCGCCGTTTTCTATGACAGACCTGATTGCCACCTTGCAGCTGGCACGGGTTTTGCCGCAACCTGTGCCACCTATGACGATGGAGTGGTTGTCTCTGTCATCTACATAAATAACCCCGTCCTTCTCATAGAGGGGTACTCCTGAGCCCTTATCTGAGGGAGAGAGGGTACTCAGGATTTCGTCTTCTTCTGCGAATCTTGTGTCATTGTGGGTTACATATTTGCTGTATTTGGATTCAAACACGTCTGTCCTCCCCGGGTTTTCTGCCCGATATGTGTTCACTTTCAGCTACAAAGCCGATGATTCTTCTGTCTGTTGCGGATTCTTTTACTCCCAGGTCTGTAATCTCAAGCTCTTCTCCAAAGTGGTCTTCCAGGAAAAAGATGAAATTATCTGAACAGGCTTTCTCACAGATAAGCACTACTGTGCTTTCGGGATAGTCAAGCATACGGTCAAGAAGAAAGTAGATAAATGCAGTAAGGTAGCAGTTGAAGGGCTTTTCTGCCCATTCGGTAAGGTTGATGGCAACGTTGCCTGTGTAACGGTTACGGAATCTTGTGAGGCGTCGGGATTCATCGTTGAATCGGTCAATCTCTCTGAATGTGCAGCCTTCTTCCACATAAGGCAGAGAGAATTCAAAGTAAGCACCGCTTAGCAGATTCTGTAGGTGCTTCTTCGTTTCAGGATAGGTACCCTGAATGAGTTTCATACACATCTTCCTTTCCAGAATATAAATATATGAGGTTTTGCAGTGCTGTCTGCAAAGGGACTGACAAGGTTTACGGGCAAAGTCGGGAGCAGTTCTCAGTTGAAGCACAGGAAAACCGAGAGCAGAATGTGAGGTTAATCCGAGGGTGATTCTGAGAGAAAAACTGCCGATAACCAAGAAAAAACAGTCGGTTGCCAAGAATAAAGCCTATGACTTTTACACAAAAAAGAATAAAACAACTCATAAAAAGAGATAATATTCTATTATGTATAATAATAACACATTATGTTTCAGAAAACAATGGATTCTATTGTAAACTTTTTTTGAACATCAGAAAGAAAACACAGGATGCAGGGTCCTGTGTTTTTTTCAGAAATTCCGAATGAGGGTGAAAATAAAAACCCACCGGCTGAGCCGGTGGGGTTTTTATAACGCAATTTATGACACAGATTGCATATGGTTGTAAGGTTTCATTCTGGCAGGTGTGCTTGTATCAGGGGACAACATTACGATATGTACTGTACTAAAGTTTCTTCATATTCGCTCATTTTGATTATCTGATATCTTCGATACGCAATATTTATTACAGTTTTGTTGGATTGTATGATCTGGTCGTATACATCATCTGTTGCAACTATCACAAAGTTAGAATCCTTTTTCCGACCTTCTTTGATTTCGTTGTTGAATACATCCATTTCGTATTTGATCCATTCAGCCTCCAGATATTTCAAATCAGACAATACAACAACAAAATGCTTGGAATTATCTAACGCAATATCAATGGCTTTGCTATATTCTGACTTTGAAAGCCTGGGCAGGGATTTTTTACTCCAGAAAGGTTGTTTTATCCGTTTGTGGCAATATTCATATATTCTTTCGGCAAGGTCAGAATCTTCGTTCTTGAAACTGATAAACACGTCGTAATATCCACTGTCTTCCAATGTGAACCCGAGTAAGGATTTAATGCCTTTTTCCGCCTTTTCGTTTTCGGAGGTTCCGACTTGCTGTTTACCCCCTTCGTTTCGTATTTCTACAATACGCTCTGCACATTCGGCAGCAACATCATCTGCACCGACAACTATACAATAGTTTTTCAGCCGTTCATAGCTTTCACGAAGACATTCTAAAAAATCACCGGCTATACCTTTTTTCTGAAGAACGTCAAAAAGCTTATTTCCGTCCTGGATAAACTTTGCGATGGAAACAAGAAGTTCATCGTCCTGGCTTGAAACTGAGTCTATAATGCTTTTGATTTTTTCGATTTCGGCCTGTGGATTTTTCGACCAATCCGCTGAATTGATCATAAGAAATTTTCCACCGACAGATTCAATACAGCTTGCTAATTCTTTTTTGCTTTCCAATAATCTTCCGGAGCTTTCCAGGGCGCCGACAATCTCAATAAATAAAACATATTCGCCGTTTTTCTTGATTGCCAGATCTACTCTGTATTTGTTTATGCGAACTTCGTAATCAACACTGTAGCCGAGTTTTGTTAAAGCACTGTATATTTCTTTTTCAATGGTACTTTCAAAACGAATATTATTTGATGGGATAAAAATATATTGGTGTGTTTCTGATATAAACCGTCTTTTTGACTCATCAAACTTATCGAGGTTTACTTTAGCATATTCCGAATTGAATACATCAACGAATGCCTTTTGCTTTTCTATATATGTATTGATGGGACATGGGTTCCGGACATCGCCGTTAGTAAGCAAATCAGCGCATTCGGAACGTATTTCTCTATCGGCATGGACCAGCCTGATGGCTACTGCAGTAAAAAGAATATGACTGAGGAACAGGTTCCGTTTATGGTTTTCCGGAGGAGTGCGTAATATGCCGTATGTTGCATCGAGTTCATTTAAAATTTTGTGAGCAACCTTGCGGGATTCTTCATTGTAACTTCCTGTATACTTGGATAATTGAGTGTATAGATTCAGAAGTTCTCCGCACAGATTCCATACTGTTAAAGTATCAGCTTCAGGCATTCTGATATATTGTTCTCTTGTTAAATGAATCAGCTCACAGATGGTTTCTGCTTCTTTGTTGTAATTGTTGAGCTTTTTGTATTCTGAGAGTTTTTCATATAGGAGAGCAGACTTTAATTTATATCCTACGATATGATCAAGCTGTTCTGCAATTTCATTAACCGCAACGGACAATTCAGCCCTTTGGTTAAATCGAATCTGCTGAGTAGAAGAAAAGTAGATTTGAAGTACTTTAGCTAAGTGTTCTGTTGCAACAATGGGTATGATCTGAGTTGCTCTGCTTTCAGCCTTGGAAACAGCGAAGGAAATTTCATTCATTTCCCACTTGGATTTGCTTGTGGCATCTGTAATTATGGGAACGAAGTAATCACAGTTGGAAATCGCCTCAATTATGCTTTGAGCAAAATCTTTTCCGTCATTTATGGACTTCAAATCCATAAAAACGGAATATCCTTTTTCAGTTAATCGATCACTGAGTTGAGCGGCAAGGTCTCGACCACCTGACCTGCTATAGCTTATAAAAAAATTATATTTACCCATAATTAACACCACCAAACAACATTTTACTTGTTGAAATTATAGCATAAACAAGCTGATTTTTCAACGGCGATGAAACTGTTCTTTCAGACTATGAAACCAATCCTGAGTGCAGTGCTCAAGAACTACTTACGCCACAAGGCTTTTGGGACATAGAAAAAGCACGATGGTTTCGTATCAGAATCATCGTTTTTTTTAACGCCCTTTCAGGAGGCCGAACTGTTGGCACTTGCCAACAGAAAATAAAAAAAGAGCCTACCTTTATGGAGCAAAATGAACCCGAAAATCTGTGATTTTCGGGAGAGGAGGAGCAACGGGAAAGTGACGGAATGTTTTACACAAACATTCCAAACTGAAAGGCGAATGCTTTGACGAGGTCCTGGTGACAGGGTGTAATTGCGGGAGAAAGCACCCACCTCGTTTGTTGTGTCGTGTATAATTTATAAGTTCATCAGCGCAGCGGCTTAAAAACGCTCCACCGGAGCCTTTTTACCTTCAAAAATTTCGTTCCAAAATTTTCTCGGCACAGCCTGTTCGACTCCTGTCCCACGAACAAAAAGTATAGAAAAAAGGGACACCTGTGCAAATTAGTGAGACAGCCCCATTTTTTCTTTGTAGATGAGAGCAATATGTTCCAAACTGAAGATAAATTGAACAAATTGAACGCAACTAAATTATGAAATTTTCCTGAAATTTCAAAATAAATCTTGACATTATAAGGCATAGGCGTATAATATGGCTCATACACTGTCGGTCTGAAAAGTGTTCAAAATTTAACAAAGCTATGCGTTATATTGAACTTCAACCGATGACAATTCAGCAAAGAGGTGTCTTGAATGACTAACACTTTCAGTATTAAAAGAAATATTCTGCTTAACCCCGGTCCCGCAACAACCACAGATACGGTCAAGCTTGCACAGCTTGTTCCCGATATCTGTCCCAGAGAAAAGGAATTCGGCTCCATGATGAAGAAAATGCGTGAGGATCTGGTACGCATTGTACATGGCGACCCTGAGGAATACACCTCCGTTCTTTTCTGCGGTTCGGGTACAATCAATATCGACGTATGCATCAATTCCCTTCTGCCTGAAGGGGGAAAGGTGCTTGTGGTCAACAACGGTGCCTACAGCACCCGTGCCGTTGAGGTTTGTCAGTTTTACGGACTTGACCATATTGACCTGAAGTTTCCCGTGGACGAGCTTCCCGACCTTGATGTTGTGGAAAAGACTCTTAAGGAAAACCCCGATATTGTTCTGGTACATACCACCCACAATGAAACAGGCACAGGCATACTTAATCCCATAAAGGAAATCGGAGCTCTTGCCCACAGATACGGTGCAGTTTTTACTGTTGATACAACCTCCACCTACGCCATGCGTCCCATAAACATCAAGGAAGAAAACATTGATTTCTGCATGGCATCTGCTCAGAAAGGTCTTATGGCAATGACAGGCCTTTCATTTGTAGTGGGTAAAACCGATATTATAAAGAAATCCGCCCATTACCCCAGACGTTCCTATTACTGCAACCTTTTCCTGCAGTACGATTTCTTCGAGAAAACAGGGGAGATGCACTTTACCCCGCCCGTACAGACTATATATTCTGTACGTCAGGCTTTAGAGGAGTATTTTGCTGAGGGTGAAGAGGCTAAATGGGCAAGACATACAAGAGTTTTCGAAGCTATCCACAAGGGTATTGCGGAGCTTGGCTTCAAGGACATTATTAAACGTGAGCTTCAGGCAGGTCTTGTGGTTTCGGTAAAATATCCCGACGATGCAAACTGGGATTTTGAGAAAGTTCACGACTATTGCTATGAGCGTGGTTTTACCATCTACCCCGGCAAGGTTTCCACCACAGACACCTTCCGTCTTTGTGCCCTCGGTGCCATTGACGAAGAGGACATTGTTGAGTTTTTCAAGGTGTTCAGAGAGGCTTTGGAGGCAAATAAAATCGCAATTCCCGCTGTTTACAAAAACTGAGGAAAGAGGAGAAGATAAAAATGAAAAAGGTTTACACATGCTTTTGCACCGACATTATCCATGACGGTCATCTTAATATTATCGAAGAAGCCCACAAGCTGGGCAGGGTTATTGTAGGTGCACTTTCCGACGAGGCACTTATCCGTTACAACCGCTTCCCCACAAAGACCCTTCAGGAGCGAATCAGAATGTACGAGGCACTTGAGGGTGTTGACCAGGTTGTTGTGCAGGACGATATGCTTTACGACAAGATTGTAGAAGAGCTTAAGCCCGACTATGTAATTCATGGCGACAACTGGGCTAACGGTCCTGAGACGGCTCTGCGTGAGAGTGCTGTGCGTGCCCTTGAAAAGACAGGCGGTGAGCTTGTGGAGATTTCCTACACCAGAAGTGCCGAGGTGCAGAAGGTGGACAGAATCTTAAAGGAAAAGCTTTCTATGCCCGAATACAGACGTCGTCGTCTTCGTCAGCTTGTAAAGATGTGCCCCGTAGTAAAGACCCTTGAAGTTCATTCGGGACTTACAGGTATTATTGCAGAAAAAACCGTTGTTGCCCGCGACGGCAAGCTTGACCAGTTTGATGCCATGTGGGTATCATCCCTTTGCGACTCTACTGCCAAGGGCAAGCCTGACATTGAGCTTGTGGACATGTCCTCAAGACTCCGTACCATTGACGACGTAATGGAGGTTACCACCAAGCCCATTATCCTTGACGGTGACACAGGCGGACTTACCGAGCATTTTGTTTACAATGTCCGCACCCTTGAGCGTATGGGTGTGTCTGCGGTTATTATCGAGGACAAAACAGGTCTCAAGAAAAATTCACTTTTCGGTACAGAGGTTGTCCAGACTCAGGATACAATTGAAAACTTCTGCCAGAAGATTAGTGCCGGCAAAAACGCCCAGCTTACCGACGAGTTTATGATTATTGCCCGAATCGAAAGCCTTATTCTTGAGCAGGGCATGGAGGATGCCCTTACCCGTGCTTTTGCTTATGTCAAGGCAGGTGCAGACGGCATTATGATTCACTCCCGCAAAAAGGACCCTGCAGAGATTTTCGAATTCTGCGATAAGTTCAGAGCAGAGGACAAGGAAACTCCCATTGTTGTTGTTCCCACATCCTTCAACTCTGTTACCGAGGAAGAGTTAAGCGAGCATGGGGTAAACATCGTTATTTATGCAAACCAGCTTACCCGCTCAGCCTTCCCTGCAATGCAGAACACCGCCATGGAGATTCTTACAAACCACCGTGCCCTTGAGGTTGATTCAAAGCTGATGCCCTTCAAGGAGATTATCACCCTTATTGACGAGCTGTGAGGTAAAGTATGAGAGCAGATATATTAAGCGAATTTGAATTTTTTACAGGTGTGCCCGATTCCCAGCTCAAGCCCCTTTGCAACTACCTTATGAGCGAGTACGGCATTTCCAAAAAGCATATAATTGCCGCCAACGAGGGCAACTGTGTTGCCCTTGCCGCAGGCTATCACCTTTCAACAGGCAAGGTGCCTGTGGTTTATTTGCAGAACAGCGGAATAGGTAACATAATAAATCCCGTTGCATCTCTTTTAAACGACAAAGTTTACGCAATTCCCTGTGTGTTTGTAGTAGGTTTTCGTGGTGAGCCCGGTATCCACGACGAGCCTCAGCACGTTTATCAGGGCGAGGTAACGGTAAAGCTTCTGGAGGATATGGACATCAGCACCTATGTGGTTTCTAAGGACACAACCGACGATGAAGTAAAGGCACAGCTTGAAAAGTTCAGACCCTTGCTCCGGAAAGGCAAGCAGGTTGCCTTTGTAATCCGAAAGGGTGCATTGACCTTTGACGGCAAGGTAGAGTACAAAAACGAAAACCAAATGTGCCGTGAGGATATCATCCGCCATATTACAGAGTTTACAGGGGATGACATTATAGTTTCCACCACAGGCAAGGCTTCCCGCGAGCTTTTTGAAATCCGCGAAGCAAGAGGAGAAAACCACGAAAAGGACTTCCTCACAGTAGGCTCCATGGGACATGCCTCATCCATAGCCCTTGAGATTGCACTGTGCAAGCCTCAGCGTAAGGTGTGGTGCATAGACGGCGACGGTGCCTGCCTTATGCACATGGGTGCCATGGCTCTTCTGGGCAGCAACAAGCCGAAAAACATGGTGCATATCGTTATAAATAACTCCGCCCACGAAACCGTAGGCGGTATGCCTACAGTTGCTTCAGACATCGACTTTACCGCCATTGCAAAGGGTTGCGGTTATCCCAAAGCATTGTCGGCAGATTCCTTTGAAGCTCTTGACAAGGCTCTGGCTGAGGCAAAGGCTTTTGAGGAGCTTACCCTTATCGAGGTGAAATGCTCCATCGGTGCAAGGGACGACCTCGGCAGACCTACCACCACCGCCATTGAAAACAAAGAAAATTTCATGAAATTCCTTGAAGATTAAAGGATTCGCCCGCAGGGGCTGTCTCACTAAATTAAGTGAGGCAGCCCTAAATTTACGTGGTAAAATAGAAGAAAAGTTCAACAACAGGTCGAAAAGATGTGGAAAACCGAATAGCAAAGCAGAGGTACTGCTACCTCTCGTTTCAAAATGTTCAGTTTGATATATTTAAGCTGTGAGTTTTTCAAAAAGATGTGTTCTTCGTCTGTTTTTAGCGGTATTACCAGTTGATTTCTTCTGCTCATTGGTGTACAATCCTTTTGTTGGTGGATTTTGTTTTTTAGTCAACTACATTATACACCATTTTGGAGACTTCTTCACCGAAGTCTCCATATTTTTTGACTTATGCTTTGCTGTTAAAATTTGGATAAGTACACAAAAAGAAAAATCCGAACCCATCTCCCATAATGAGAAGGTTCGGATTTATACTGTATGGTCCGAGTGACAGGGTTGAGTCTGCGGCCTGGTTTAATATGGAGGTGGTTGCCTACCTCGCATGATGGAACGGGACGAGAATCTGAATGCCAATAAACGCTCTCCCTAAAAACGCTCCACCGGAGCGTTTTCTTAACGGTCGCCTCAAGAGTCCGCAGGGGAAACCGATGCTATTCAGATAATAAAAAAACAGAAGCACATTTAGTGCTTCTGTCTTTTTATGGTCCGAGTGACAGGAGTCGAACCTGCGGCCTCTTGAACCCCATTCATTATCAATAGGTATTAACCTAAAAAAATGCGGAAAATATGGAATTAAAGCACTGAAAACTGTAAAAACGATTCCATATCTTCCGCATATTCCATACAAATTTTCTCCGTTACACCACAGTTGCACCAAATAAAATCAACGAAGCCTAATAGTGTCAAACAAAAATAACATCTTTCTAAGATTCTTATCATTCAGGATACCAATGTATAAGAGATTTATGACGGATTTATCCGTTCATTTTCAAATGATTCAGGAACCCCCTTTTCGTTATGATGGGGTGATATACTTTTCGATATGACAGGGGTTCCTCTCGGGATGTCTTCTTTGACTTTCCACTTCCTCTTTTCGGAAGTGGGGGGCTTACCTCTTGTCATAACAAAAATTTATATCATCTTTTTTATCATTAAAAGAGGTGAATTTTAGGTGAAAAATTGGTGCATTATAGTTTTTCTGATTTTAAATTGTGTGGCTTCCTCCTCATCTTCATTGATTATTAGAACTTTCTTCATCATATTAACTCACATTCTTTTTCCTTAATCCAACACCTATATATCATTCATTTTTATATATCGCAATTTCTTTCCGTTTGTGTTCACTTACATTATGCAACCTTTCAATAATTGTTTTTTTATCTTCAGGGATTCCACCACCGGAAAGATATGTGTCAAGCTCGGCGTAGGTTACACCCATTTCCATTTCATCTGTCTGTCCGTCAAAGAGTGCCGCAGATGGAGCTTTTTCTATAACGCACTTCGGAGCATCGAGATAGCGCAAAAATTCATATATCTCTGTAACGGTGAGATCTGCAATGGGATTAAAATCGTGAGCACCGTCGCCCCACTTGGTAAAGTAACCTACATAAGCTTCACTTCTATTGCCCGTACCGGCAACCAGTCGGTTTTCCGCTGCAGCAACCGCATACAAAGTGAGCATACGAAGTCTCGGTGCTATATTGGAAAGTGCCGCCGCATTTAAGGTAGCAACGCCGTCAAGGGCTTTTAGTTCGGCTTCTTTTACAGGTGTCAAATCAACGGTACGGATTTCGATATTATTTCTTGCAGCAACCTCTTTGGCATCGGCTGTATCTTCATCGTAGTTTCTCCTTGAGGTACACGGCAGAATAATACCCACTGTGTTATCGCATGCCGCTTTGCAGAGAATACCGACCAAAGCGGAATCCTTGCCCCCACTGT
>JAZQHL010000087.1:0-3110 GCA_045540595.1 Ruminococcus sp. | reverse complement strand
GTCTTTGCTTACAAACCTCAATCCGGGGGACGTGCTCTTTATCGATGAAATCCATCGTATGAGCCGTGCAGTAGAAGAAATTCTCTACCCCTCAATGGAGGACTTTGCCATCGATATCATCACAGGCAAAGGACAGATGGCAGCATCATATCATCTGCCTCTTCCCAAGTTCACCCTTGTAGGTGCCACCACCCGTGCAGGTCAGCTTTCTGCACCGCTCCGTGACCGATTCGGAGTAGTTTTAAGGCTTGAACTTTACAAGCCCGAAGAACTTGCCGAAATTATAACCCGTTCTGCAGGGATTCTGGGAATCGGTATTGATGCAGGTGGCGCTATGGAACTTGCCTCCCGCTCACGAGGTACACCACGAATTGCCAACCGTCTTTTAAAGCGTGTCCGTGATTTTGCTCAGGTTATGTCTGATGGCACAATCACCTGTGAGATAGCAAAGACTGCTCTTGACAGACTGGAGATAGACTCTCTCGGCCTTGACAGCAGCGACAGACGAATGCTCCTTGCAATGATACGCAACTACGGCGGAGGTCCTGTTGGACTTGATACAATTGCCGCCGCAATCGGTGAAGAGGCAGTCACAATTGAGGATGTTTACGAGCCTTACCTTATGCAGATAGGTTTCATAAGCCGTACTCCCCGTGGCAGATGTGTAACCGCCCTGGCTTACGAGCATCTGGGAATCCCCACAGAGGGCACTTCCTGCACCAACTGCCAGCCCACACTTTTTGACGAAAATTAAGAAAATAACAACAGACTTTACATAAAACGGAGGATTATTATGGGAAGATTATTCGGAACAGACGGCGCCAGAGGCGTCGCAAACACTGAACTCACCTGTGAGCTTGCAATGAATATCGGCAGAGCAGCCGCAATGGTGCTTACAAGTGACGAGGTAGCACACCCCACATTTGTCATCGGTAAAGACACCCGTCTTTCAGGTGATATGCTTGAAGGAGCACTGATTGCAGGTCTTTGCTCAGTTGGTGCAAATGTAAAAATTCTCGGCGTAGTGCCCACACCTGCAGTTGCATACCTTGTTTCAAAGTACAAGGCTGATGCAGGTATTATGATTTCTGCGTCCCATAACCCCTATGAATTCAACGGAATCAAACTTTTCAACGATGAAGGCTTCAAACTTCCCGATGAACTTGAAGAGCAGATTGAGTCCATCGTTCTTGACAATACTGTTCCTTACAGAGTCTGCTCCCGTGATGAACTGGGCAGAGTTGAGTATGTAACCGAGGCTGCTGATGAGTATATCGACCACGTAGCAAGCACAGTTCAGTATGACCTCAAGGGTATGCGTATAGCGCTTGATTGCTCCAACGGATCTGCAAGCACTACAGCAAAGAAACTCTTTGAAAAACTGGGTGCTGAGTGTTATATGCTCTTTGACCACCCCGATGGCATCAATATCAACGCAAACTGCGGTTCAACTCACACAGAGACTCTTATGCGCTTTGTCCGTGATAATAACCTTGATGCAGGTCTTGCTTTCGATGGTGACGCTGACAGATGCCTTGCAGTTGATGATAACGGTGAGCTTGTTGACGGTGACTTTATCATTGCAATCATTGCAGCAGATTTCAAGAGCCGCGGAATGCTCAAGCGTGACACAGTAGTAGGCACAGTTATGACCAATATGGGCTTCCAGAAATTCTGTGAAGTAAACGGTATGAACTTTGTTTCCACAAAGGTAGGCGACCGCTATGTGCTTGAGGCAATGCGTCAGGAGGGTTACAACATCGGCGGTGAGCAGTCAGGTCACGTTATCTGCCTTGATTACTCCACCACAGGTGACGGTCAGCTTACAGGTGCACAGCTTTTAAGCCTCATTAACCGCCGTCATGCACGTCTTTCTTCCATCGCAACTCTGATGGAACGCTATCCCCAGATTCTCATCAACGTTAAAGTTTCCAACGAGAATAAGAATAAATTCTACACCGATAAAGAAATCAAGGAAGAAATCAAGAGAGTTGAGGATATCCTTGAGGGAAGAGGAAGAATACTTGTAAGACTCAGTGGCACCGAGCCCATCATCAGAGTTATGCTTGAGGGTGAAGATTACGCAGAAATTTCCCGCCTTGCAAACGAGACTGCCGCTGTTATCAAGGAGAGACTTACCTGATGAGAGTAGCAGACAGATTTGTAGATTACGAGCTTCTTGATACCTCAGGTGGAGAGAGGCTTGAGCGTTGGGGAGATATTATCCTTATCCGTCCCGACCCACAGATTATATGGAATACAGAAAAAAAGGATAAGCGTTGGAGAAACGCCCACGCAAGATATATCCGCTCCCAGAAAGGCGGCGGAAACTGGGAGGTTTACAAGAATCTACCGGACAGATGGAACATTAAATACGATAATCTTTCGTTCAATGTACGCACAATGGGCTTCAAACACACAGGTGTTTTCCCTGAGCAGGCAGTGAACTGGGATTTTGCAACAGATATTATCCGCAAGTCCGACCGTGAACTGAGTGTCATCAACCTTTTCGGTTACACAGGCTGTGCAACTCTTGCCTGTCTTGAAGCAGGTGCCCGTGTCTGCCACGTGGACGCCTCTAAGGGTATGGTGCAGTGGGCAAGGGATAATGCACAGGAGAGCGGACTTTCAGACAAGCCTGTCCGCTGGCTTGTAGATGACTGCATCAAATTTGTAAAACGTGAACTCAGACGTGGCAACAAGTATGACGGCATCATTATGGACCCGCCCTCATACGGCAGAGGTCCCGGCGGAGAGGTATGGAAACTTGAGGAAGAAATTTATTCTTTCATCGAATTAAGTGCTCAGCTTCTTTCGGAAGATGCAAAGTTCTTCATTCTCAATTCCTACACAGCAGGACTTTCTCCCTCAGTTATGCACTATATTCTCAGCAGCGTTATCGTGCCAAAAATGGGTGGCAGGGTAACTTGTGATGAAATCGGTCTGCCTGTCACATCAACAGGACTTGTGCTTCCCTGCGGAAGCACCGCTATCTGGCAGAAAGATTAATTTCTTGCCTCCCACTGATGTGAGACAATAAGGCTTCCCCTTGAGGGGAAGCTGTCACAAGTCGGATCGTAGCCATGTCGTTCTGTGAGCCAAGGAGTTGG
>JAZQHL010000086.1:0-14909 GCA_045540595.1 Ruminococcus sp. | reverse complement strand
ACCGATAGTATTTATAAACTAAACTCCCCGAATCTTTTGTTGATTCGGGGAGTTGTTGTTTTATGTGATTTATTTTGTGAGCACCTTTACAATCTCGCCTACATAGAAAGTGTGGTAGGGCTCATCTTCACCGTAGTGCTTTGTAACCTCATCTGTGAGTGCAAAGTCTTTGCTCATTTCCTGAGCATACATCTTGCGGCAGATAAGCACAAGGCTTGCTTCTTCAAAGCAGGGTACACCGTCTATGAACACAGTGGTCAGTCCTGCTTCCTTGACTTTGTTGCAGTCTCTGCCTGATTTTCTGCCACAGAGAGTCAGTGCGTTTCTGTATTCTTCAGGAAAGAAGCAAAGTGAAAAATACTCCTTCTTCTGAGCGAATTCGTAGGTATAACGGCAGGGTCTGATGAAGGTGTATGCCACGTCTTTGTTCCAGAGCACACCCATACCTCCCCAGGAGGCTGTCATGGTGTTGAAGTTTTCTTCATCTCCTGCTGTAATGAGCATCCAGTCTTTGCCAATTTTAAGGAATGGGTTAAGGTTTAAATCATTGATGCTGATTTCTTTCATATTGGTTTACCTCCTGATTGTATAAATATATGCTTATAAACTCAATATATGCCGTTTACATATACTTCTCCGAATCGGATTTCTTCAGTCCCGTCTGCTGTTTTTACAAGCAGTGACCCATCAGGTGAAATGCCAAGAGCAGTGCCTGTTTTGCCACTCCATTCCACCTCTCTGCCTATGTTTGCACATAAGGTAGAGTAAAGCTTTATTGCATCATCTGTAAGTTCTGCATTGTGTTTTTCTATGGTATCAAAAACACAGACAGCCACTTTTTGTGCAAGCTCATAAGGGTCAGAGTTTTTGCCTGTGAGCAGAGCAAGTGAGGTTGCTTTGTGAGAAATGTCACTTGGGAATTCCCTTTGATTCAGGTTGATTCCGATGCCTGTAACCGTGCCGTTCTGTGTGCCTTCTGTCAGTATTCCGCAGAGTTTTTTATCCTCTGCGATTATGTCATTGGGCCACTTGATTTTTATGTCGGGATAAATAATCCTGAGTGCTTTGTAAACACCCAACGCACTTAGCAGTGTAATCCCCGATTTGTAAGTATAGGGGAGGATAAGGCTCATACACAGAGAGTCTCCCTCTTTGCTCACCCAGTCTCTTCCAAGCCTGCCGCGTCCTTCTGTTTGTTCTTTTGTGTATATAACCGTATAAGGCTTTAAAGGCTCTCCTGAATTCAGGAGAGCCTTTGCGTATGTATTTGTTGAATTTACTTTGGAAAGACAAATAATGTTTATCATACTAATCTTTTCTTTGCGATAGTCAGAGGTTTGCAGATTGCAGTGCCTACCACAATATTTACTGCGATTTCAATGAGACCGTTTGTACCTGCAAAAAGTGCAAACAGAGCAAAGATATTGTTGATTTCAACTCCTACAACTTCGCTGAGACTATTACCGAAGAACAGCCACATAGAGCTGAGGAACAGAACAGTGTTGATGATTGCCACACTTGCACCTGCAACAGGGATTGCAAGCATAGTTCTTTTGGTGCCGTTCTGGCTGATTGCCTTGTAGATAAGTGCAGGCAGCCAACCGCAAAGCACTCTGGGTACAAAGCACATTACAAAGGTGAGAAAGGGGTTAATGCTTAAAAGTCCCATTCCCACAAAGTCCATACCAAAGCAGGTATAGAAGCTTGTAAGTCCGAAAATACTTCCCAGTATGATTCCTGAACGTGCACCCAGTACAACACTGCCAACCATTACAGGCAGGGTCAACAGGGTCATTTTCACAGGACCTAAGGGAATGTAGCCAATGGGAGTGAAAGTCATCAGGATAATCAATGCCGCAAGTATAGCGGTCATGGTCATCTCAACTACCCAGGGTTTGATGGTGGATCTTCTTGTTGACATAATAATACCTCCTGCTGTCTCCTGCTTTTGCAGTGAGACGCTGTATATATTTACGGTTTTGGCAGAGATTCTGCAAAACCGCAGAAAACAAGTTTATATGCAGACAAAAGTCTGATTTGTGGATTAAGATTTATCTGTTTTTGTTGTAGATAATCCGCAGTCCCTGAAGCATCAGGTCATCACGGAGAATAATGTTGTGAGTACAACTGGGGATAATCTCCTGCGCAATACCGCCTGTGGCAACAACCGTGCACTCTACACCCATCTCTTTGTTGATGCGGTCAATCATACCGTCAATCATACAGGCATTGCCAAGCACTACCCCTGAGCGGATACATTCGTCGGTGTTTTTGCCGATGGTCTTCTGGGGTGCTTCCATAGCAACACAGGGGAGAAGTGCTGTCTTGTCAGAAAGTGCTGTCATGGAAATGCTCACACCGGGAGAGATTGCGCCGCCTATCATAGCTCCTGACTTGTCAAGCACAATGATTGTTGTAGCAGTGCCCATGCTGATAACAATAGATGGGGCACCGTAAAGATGCAGTGCTGCAACACAGCCTGTCACCAGGTCTGCACCTGTGGAGGAGGGGTTGTCGATTTTGATGTTAAGACCTGTCTTGATGCCGGGGCCTACCACCAGAGGCTCAATGCCTACAGTTGTGATAATAGCCTGCTTCACAGTGCGGAGCACCTGAGGCACAACGCTTGAGATTATACAGCCTTCAATGTCTTTTGTGTCAAAGCCGTAAACTCTCATAACTGCGTGTATCTCACCTGCGAATTCATCAGAAGTTTTTGTTCTGTCTGTGGAAACGCGGGCAAGCATAACAAGCTCTTCGCCCTTGAAAAGGCCGAATTTTATATTGGTATTGCCTATATCTATTACAAGCAGCATATTCATCACCGCTTTTATTATATTTCATTACTTCTCATAATGCAAGTTTTACATATTGTGTAATCTGCAGATTTATTCAGTGATTATACTATTGTTGATTCTTTAATGTTGTTTTTGTTCAAAATTACAAAAAAGAAAAAATCGCAGTCTTTTTGTCAAAAAGTAAATATAGCATAGAGAAGTTGTGATAATATATTAATGATGTTAATACTACTATTAATCTGTTCAATAGGAGGAATTACTATGCAAACTTCTGAAAAACTTCAGCTTCAGATTCTTGCAACCAAGGCAAGACTGGGCGCAGTAATCGGCACATTTCATGCCAAATCAGGTCATCCCGGCGGATCACTTTCTGCTGCAGATATTATGACCTATCTTTATTTCAAGGAAATGAACGTAGATCCCGCAAATCCCAAGGATGCTGACAGGGATCGTTTTGTATTATCAAAGGGACACTGCTGTCCCAGCCTTTATGCAGTGCTTGCACTCAAGGGCTTCTTTGAGTGGGACGAGCTCACAAAGCTCCGCCACGTAGGTGCTATGCTTCAGGGTCACCCCGATATGAAGGGCACACCCGGTATCGATATGAGCACAGGCTCTCTGGGTCAGGGCGTATCCGCTGCTTGCGGTATGGCTCTTGCAGGCAAATATGACAAGAAAGATTACCGCGTATATGCAATCCTCGGTGACGGTGAGTGCGAAGAGGGTCAGGTTTGGGAGGCAGCAATGTTTGCCGCTCACAACAAGCTTGATAACCTTGTAGTTATCGTTGACCAGAACGGTCTCCAGATTGACGGACCTGTTTGTGAGGTTTGCGGTATCGAGCCTCTTGACAAGAAGTTCGAAAGCTTCGGCTTCAACGTAATCAAGATTGACGGACACAACTTTGATGAAATAGAGGCAGCATTTGAGGCTGCAAAGACAGTTAAGGGCAAGCCCACTGCAATCCTTGCAAAGACTATCAAGGGTAAGGGCGTTTCCTTCATGGAAGACCAGGTTGACTGGCACGGTAAGGGCCCCAACAAGGCAGAGTTTGAAACCGCTTGTGCAGAACTTAATGCTGAAATTGCAAGACTGGAGGGTGAGTGCTGATGGCAGATGTAGTAACAAAGGCAACCAGAGAGAGCTTCGGTGAGGCTCTGTGTGAACTTGCCAAAGAAAATGAAAACATCGTTGTTCTTGATGCTGACCTTGCAGGCGCAACCAAGACATCTATCTTCAAGAAGGCTTTCCCTGAGAGATTCTTCGACTGCGGTATCGCAGAAGGCAATATGATGAGCATTGCAGCAGGTCTTTCCACCTGCGGCAAAATTCCCGTTGCAGCATCTTTTGCAATGTTTGCAACAGGCAGAGCTTACGAGCAGATCCGTAACTCTATCGGCTACCCCCACCTGAACGTTAAGATTGCAGGCTCACACGCAGGTATCTCCACAGGTGAAGACGGTGCAACCCACCAGTGTCTTGAGGACGTAGCACTTATGCGTACTATCCCCGGTATGACAGTTCTCTGTCCTGCTGACCACTATGAGATGCTCGCCGCTACAAAGGCAGCAATCGAGCACGTTGGCCCTGTATATATCCGTCTGGGCAGACTTGCTATTGATTCCTTCAACGACCCTGCTACTTACGAGTTTGAACTTGGTAAGGGCATTACTCTTCACGAGGGTGAAGATATTACAGTTATTGCAACAGGTCTTGTTGTAAACGAGGCAAGAAAGGCTGTGGAGACTCTTGAGGCAGAGGGACTCAACGTCCGTCTTATCAATATCCACACAATCAAGCCCATCGACCGTGATATCATCATCAAGGCTGCAAAGGAAACAGGCAGAATCATCACTGTTGAAGAGCACAACGTAATCGGCGGTCTCGGCGATGCAGTTTGCGATGTTGTTACTTCAGAGTGCCCTGTTCCTGTACGCAAGGTTGGCGTGTATGACCGCTACGGCTACTCAGGTCCCGCTTGGGAGCTTCTTGAGAAGTTTGGTCTCACCGCAACAGGTATTGCAGATGTTATCCGTGAGGAAATTGCAAAGAAATAATTTCAGAATCCAAATAACAAATGACTCCGATAAGTTTATAAGCTTATCGGAGTTTTTATTTTGCTTCCCCTGAGTAAGAAAATTCTGTAAAAGCCTTCCCCTTGGGGGGAAGGTGGCATTTTCAAAGGAAAATGACGGATGAGGTGTTATACGATTTCCGGGTTGTCATTAATAAATATTTCTTTTCTCCGCATACTAAAAGAAAAGTACAAGGAGATTTGGTTATGAAAGAGATAAACACAGAAAATTTTGAGTCAGAGGTTATCAGGAGTAAAGCAGATGTGATGGTTTCATTTACGGCGGATTGGTGCGGATTCTGCAACAATACAATGAAAATGCTCAGTGCAACAGAGCGTGAACTTAAAGATGTCAGATTCCTTTTTGCAGATATTGAGAAAAACCCTGACCTTGCAAAGAAGTATTCTGTCCGCGGGGTGCCCACAACCTTGTTTTTTAAGGACGGCGAAATGAAAAACCGCAAAACAGGAGCACTTACAAAAGCGGAAGTCTATGCCCTTGCAGGCAGAAAGTCCCTGCACACTGCAGAAATATAATCAGTAAAGCACCTGTGTGAGAAAATCCGCAGGTGTTTTGCTTTGTTTGACTTGCAGTAAAACTAACAGTAAGGTTTGTGTTATATGACAAAACTTGAGAACAGGTGTATGAATTTGGTGACAAGGAATTTTAAACGGGATATAATTATGGTAGAAATAAAAGCAAAAATAAGTGTGAGGTTGTGGGGCAAAACTTCGTCTAAATAATGAAAGGTGAAATCTTTTGCCATAAATATTTTCAATGAGGTGATATTATGAAAAAAACTCTGTCATTAGTTTTGTGCTTATGTTTATGTCTTTTATCTGTTGTTGTTGCAAGCGGTGCTCAGGTGGAGCAAACAGGAAAATATTATGATGTGTTTGAAGGGTACATAAAGGAAACCTCTGATGATTGGCAGGAGTTTATGCAATATAGAGAAATATACTGCCATTATAATACAGATGTGTGTTCTGGTGATGAAGCGACTCCCGATTATGTTCTGGCATTTGCAACTGATTCTGTGGGGCAACCTGCGGAGATGCTGAAAATCATCGGAGATTATGCCGTATGGGTTCCTGCTTATAATTATCCCTATGTATTGGGTTATTATATTTATGTACCTGCAGAGGAGAAAATATATACTATTGAAGATTCCTATGAAGCAGGGGTTGATGGCATTGAGTATGCATTCTATAATCTGGGAACTCACGGTGGTCTTGTTGGTGACGTGGATTTTAATGATAAACTGGACGTAAAAGATGCAACACAGATTCAGAAAATTCTGGCAGGTTTTGAATATGACAGCATCTATTATGAGTGGTTAGATGCGACCATCAGGGATTTTAACCGTGATAGTTATTTCAATATCAAGGATGCCACTGCAATTCAGAAATACATTGCAGGGCTTACTTACTAATTAAAGAATAAAACAAAATTCAAGGGCACACGCAGTCTGAGACTGTGTGTGCCCTGTTGTTATATGCAATATAAATTTGTGTCCCAGAAGGGGATATAGGGGTGGTGGCGCAGGTGGATTCTGTAGTCGGGATTTATGCTATGGATAAGGGGTATAAGGGTGCACAAATCCTCTGTGCGGTGGTAGCAGGCAATGCTGAGCTTTGGTTTTTGAACTTTCATAAGCTCCTGCATACCTTCAAGGGCTTCCTTCTCTACACCTTCCACGTCCATCTTCACATAAGTGATTTTTCTGTCCTTTATGATGCTGTCAACCGCCACTGCTTCAACTGTGTATCTGCCTGTGTCGGAAAGAGCACTTTGTCTGCCTCCGCCACCTGAGAATACAAGTTCTTTGTGCTCACTCCACACAGCATAGGGCAGAGCCTGAGTGTTTTCTTTGTCTGCAAGGTAAGCACAGAGCTTGTCAAAGGATTTTCTGTCGGGCTCAAGGGCAAGGACAGAAGAGTAACCCCCTGTAATGCTTATCAGTTCTTCTATGGTGTCGCCTCTGTAAGCACCCAAATCCAGCATATCTTCCTTGTCGGTCAGCTTCAGTATATCTGTCAGGGCTTCTTCTCTTGTGCTTTCCGATTCAAAAAGACAGGGGAGTTTGCCTGTAAACTGAAAGGCTACCATATTGTCAAAGAATCTCCTTGATTCTTCATCACAGAGGAGTTCCCTTGCTTCTTCGAGTTCCTCTGTGTAATTTTCCAGATATTCACGGTTGAATATAGTGTTTCCGAAAACAGGCACAACAGGCATAATAACCTGATGCTTCTGTGCAAGTTCTTTTATGTAATCCATAACCTCCGGCACAGAAGATGCAAACCCGAGAATAATAATAAAATCATCGTAGGTCTCTTTGATTTCACTGATGCTTTTCACAGTGAAGCCTCTGAAAGCGCGTTTGCGTACAAAGCCCTCAGAAGCAACCACCTCACTGATTTTTATGGAAAGTCGTTCTGCCTCGTCAAGCACTGCATCTGCACCGTTGCCTGTGCCGTAGAGAACAATGGGTTTGTCTGTATCTGCAAGAAATTCCCATGAACTCTGCATTGATAAAATCTTCTTTATCATTGTGTCACCTTTATTCATTGTCAATGCAACTTCCGCAGGGGCTGTAGCCTGCTTTTTCTGCGTCCTTTGCACTTTGGAAGTTCACCTTGTTCTTATCTTTCATTTCAAAGATGGAAGCACAGTCAGGCTTGTGATATACCTTTGAATTCTTATTGCCGATGAAAAGGGGATTAGCCTGTGTTTCTGAGGCAGTGGTCTTTTCAACGGTGATGCACTCCTCACCTGAGGCTATGTATATTTTCTCACCATCTGATGTGGCAGTGATGTTGCCGTTGAGGTCTGTGCGCCACAGGGGAATATCGTATTTATTCAGAAGATTCTTAACCTCTTTGTGGGGGTGGCCGTAGTCGTTGTTCTTTCCGCAGGAGATAACTGCCGCAGCAGGATTAACCGCTTTCAGAAAGTCTTCACAGGTGCTGGAGGAACTTCCGTGGTGTCCGCAATGGAGTACATCGGCAGAAAGGTCAAATCCTTTTCTCAGAAGCTCTCTTTCAACCATTGCTTCGGCATCTCCTGTCAGCAGAAAAGAGGTGTCTCCGTATTCAATCATTGTCACAATGGAATAATTGTTAAGGTCAGAGTATACTGCATCGGTTGCAGGAGAGAGCACAGTTATAGTGGCTGCTCCCAGTTTGTAGGTGTCTGAAACTTCAGGTGTTTCGTACTCTACACCCCTCTCGTCTGCTGCATCAAGCACATATTCCCAGGAGGAAGAGTCTGTTTCTGCATCGGGAGAAATAAGCACTGCTGTGTCAAAATATCTGATCACCTCAGAAATACCTCCGCAGTGGTCGGAGTGAGGATGAGTGGAGATTATATAGTCAAGATTTCTGACACCTTCTTTTGTAAGGTAGGTGATTACCTTCTGACGCTCAGTGTATTCACCTGCATCTATAAGAGCATAGTGACCTTTGGATTCTACCAGAGTGCAGTCTCCCTGACCTACATCTATAAAGTGCAGGGTAAGCCCTGCATTTTCATCGGATATGGGAGTTTCAGACAGAATGTCATAATACCACAAACAGTACATAGAGCCTGCCAGCAGAACAGCACAACTCAGCACTACAGAAGCGATGATAATAATTGTTTTTTTCATAAAGCCTCCATATTTATTGATATATTCAATTATATATCATAAGTGTTTATTTTTCAAATCATAAAAAATGTATATAAATAGATATAAGTTAATATATTTAAGGCTAAAAAAGCATACGTAAAATTAAATTGAACCAAAGTGATGTCAAATTTAGCAAAAAAAACAGGAAAATTCGTCCATTTAGCCATTTACAAAAAATAATTTATATGATAATATGATACAAAGGATAATAATTTGAAAGAATCAAGGTGGTTTTTATGGCAAAGAATTATAGGTATAAGTATGAGATTGTTTCTTCCGATGACAATTTACCAGGAAAGGTAATTCTCTTCGACAAACCCGGTCAGGAATGCTTTACAAATAAGCACTGGCATAAGAACATTGAGATTGATTATGTTCTGAAAGGCGACCTCTGGGTTATGGCAAATAACGAGGAGTTTGTTGTTTCTGACGGAGAGTACGTTGTTGTCAATAACGATGACATTCATCAGACTTGTGGCAAAGACCCGGCAGACAATGTGAAGTATCTGGTTGTTCTCTACTCTTACAATTTCATCAAGGCTTATTTTGACGAGTTTGAGTCTTACAGTTTCAATGTTGAGAAAGACCCCACAGCAAAAGCTGAAATCAAAAGACAGCTTGACCTTATTGTTAAGTGCGTTGAGGAGCAGGGCGACTTCACAGACCTTAAGATTACTTCTGCAATGACTCAGATTCTTATTGAACTGTGCACAAAGTGTCTTGAGGAAAGAGCAAAGACTCATCCCGAGGTTGAGCACGAAGAGCTTGAGTACGCAAAGAAGGCTATTGATTACATCAAACTTAACTTCAGAGAGCGTATCACTCTGGGCGAGATTGCATCTCACGTTGGCCTTACACCTACATACTTCTCGCGTTACTTCAAGCAGAACACAAGAAAGACCTTCAAGCAGTATCTTAACCTTGTTCGTCTTGAGCATGCTCTGCGTGATATCCAGACCAGCGGTATCTCCGAGACCCGTGCAGCTGTAGAAAACGGCTTCCCCAGCGTCAAGGCATTTATCGCAGCATTCAAGAGTGTATATAATTGCACACTCAGTGAGTATGTAAGACAGTACCACGACATTCCGTCTATTTCTGAAATCAGACGTATATAACCTGTGAGGGGAAACTCAGGTTAGTCAAATTTAATCAGCAAAAAATAAACGCAGTGCTTTTTGCACTGCGTTTTTATGTTTGTTTTCAGTTGACAGGTGTGTAGTAAGTGTCAAGAATAAGTTCGTAGAGAGCTTCTTCGTTGACTACGTATTCTGCGTAAGTTCCTGTGCTGATAAGTTCACCGGGAACAGTCACAAAGTCAAGTTCGGAGATTCCGCTTGAAACAACACTTGTTGCAAAGGCTGTTATTGTTGAGGGGGTCAGGTTTGTTTCGCTGTTTTCTGCAACAATATTATAGAGTGTAACCGGAGTTGTAAGGTCCTGCTTTGTCATTTCCAGTGCTTTTGAGGTGAATGCTTTCAGGTATGTTACCTGACGGTTGAGTCGGTCAGTGGAAGAACTCAGAAAAGCTACTTCGCGTTGACGTACATACTTGCTTGCATTCTGTCCGTAAAGAGTAATGGTTTCGCCTTTGTAGTGACGATTCAGATAGATATCGTAGAAGGAATCGTCTATCATTGTTATTGTAACTCCGCCGACCGCATCGTTGAGATCAGCAATGGAGTTTATGTTCACAGCGAAATATGAGTTTATGGGAAGCTGATAGAAAAGACGTGAAACAGCGGTTGATGTATTGAGACAGCTTGATTTTCTGCCGTCACCGTAAGCATACGCAAGGCACAATTGCTGTTTTTCTGTTCTCAGATATTCACCCTCAGTAGAGTAGATGCCTACATCTGTTACAATGTCACGGGGCACAGCAATTACTTTGGTTTTGCCTGTGGCGGTATCAAGGGCAATCAAATAAATTGCATCAGCCTGACCGCCTGTGCCTTCGTCAACACCCAATTCATATTTATCAACACCGATACAAAGTATGTTTGTCATATTGGTGTTGAATTTGTATTCTTTGCCGTTATAGGTGACGGTGTGACCTTTGTCAGTAACAGTAACGGTTGCGTTATCTATTACCGGGGCTGTCATATCAAGGTTTTCGTAGTCTGTGAGTTTCAGAATACCTGCATATCTGAGGGCAAGGAGTGAGATGGCGGCAATAAGGATAAGTGCCAGAATTACACCGAATATCCAGGCAAGGATAATGAGGAGCTTCTGCCACCAGGAACGCTCGTGCCAGTGCTTGTCCTTAACAGAAAACTTTCTGTGATGTCTGAAATGCTGTTCGGAATGGCTTCTCACAACCTCCTGGCCATCGCTGCTTGTGTATCCGTGTCTGTGCTTTTTTCGGTGATGTTTGCCTCTGTAGTGTGCAAACACATAATCATCAACATCCTCCTGAGGAAGATTATCTCCCTCAGCGAAAGAAACTTCAGTGTCTGTTTTTACAGATTCTTCGGTTTCAGTTGTCAGGATATCATCATTGTGTTCGTTGGTCATCAGTCAGTACCCCCTGTACTAAGAAACGAAGGCTTGAGTTATAGTTTGTGCAGGTGCTCAGTGTAATGATGCGGTCTTCGATGGAAAGTTCAACTCCGTCTCTGACAATTGCATTTGCAGAGTGGGGGTTAAGGCAATCCTTCAGATATTGTTCGTAGACCTCATCGTCTGAGAATTCAAAGGAATTCAGAATGTGTCTGTTGTCGTAATCATAAACAGCAAAAATCTGATAGGTGAGGATATGACCCTCTGTGTAAATATAGATATACTGGTTTTCTTCGAAAAACTCAGGGTCTGTGAACTTATGTAGTCCTGCAAACATAGAGCCGTTGAGCATATTGTGACCGTAAAGAACGGTAACTCTGTCTACAAAGTATCTGGTGTTATGTCTTTGTGAGTAGATAGTTCCTGCGAACTCATAGTTGCCCAGATAGTTGTGATGGAGATAATAGTTATCGTCGCTGTTGGAACTTTGTGCAACAGGATAGTCTATAACAGTGCCGGGAATACGGATCCATGCGTAGAGGTCTTTATTGAGTTTTTTCAGTTCCTCAAAGTTTATGGGGTTTTCAACCAGAATCTCTTCAGTAGTGGTAACTTCAGGCGTTTGCTGTTCGGTTGTTGTGGGCTTTACTACTACAGAGTAGTCTGTAGGGTCAACAGGATTCTTTGTGCAACTGCAGCCTGAAAGACAGGAAATAAGTGTAACACAAATCATAATCAGGCACAGGCAGACAGTGTATTTTTTCAAAGCTGTTCTTTGCATAGTAGCTTCACCTTCAAAAGATAAATTTAACTTATATTTATATCAATAAATTATACATAATTTTGGTGCTTATGTCAATTAAGTATTGTGTTCAATCGTAATATATCATAATAAAACAAAAAAAGAAAAGCTCCGTTTTTACGGAGCTTTCAGTTCAGATTAAATTTAAGATCAAGCAGTCTGCTTTTTCTTGATTGTGATTACAACTGCACAGAGAATTGCAGCCATAGATGCACATGTGATATAAACAACGCTGTTGTTTGCCATGAGAGTCTCACCGGTTGTGGGAGATGTGGGGTCTTTGTCGGGCTTGGGAACTGTACCTGAGCTGGGAACTGTTACATCTTCATCCTCTTTAACGAAGTGAGCGTATGCTCTTACGTCGTCATTGCCTGTGGGCTTGATTACGATTGTGGAAGAAGTGATGCTACCCTCGATAATATCGAACTCACCAAAAGCAAATTCCCAGTGGGAGAACTTGTAGCCGTCCTTGGGAGTAGCTGTAAGAGTGATAACTTCACCGGAGTTGATTTCAACTTTGCCGGGGTTGTTGATATCAGGAGTTGCGTTACCTGCAATGTCAGGAACAGGAATAGCATCAATGATGATATGGTCCTTTGGAGCAGAAGCTGTGGGGCTGATTTCTGCAGAAACAGATGCGATTGCACAGCACATAAGAAGAAGTGCAACGAGAATGGAAACTACTCTTTTCATATTAAATATCCTCCTTAAGGAATTATGGTTCGAAACAAAAACCATTTTATTAATAAATAAAGTATATCACTGAGTTTTTCAAAAGTAAAGAGTTTTATTTAAGTAATAAAATTATTTGTTCATAGTGTATAAGTAAAGTGGCGGATTTTTGTGATATTGATGTAAAAAATTGTCTTTTTTTACAAGAAAGAAACCGGAGTTTTGGAGTATCTGTAAAAGTATGGATAAAACAGCGATGTTGGATAAAAGTGACAATATTACAGACGATTTTTGTAATAGTTGACAAAAATACTGTATTATGTGTGTTTTCTATAAAACTTATTGAAATGATTAATAAAAAATGGTACAATTAAACAGTAAATGTATTGGGGTAAGAGTGCCCTTTCGGGAGTTGTTTCCCCAAGTCAGAAAAGCTAAAAAACAGGAGGATGGAAAATGAAATACAGCAGTAAATTTTCCGTGAAGTTTTTGTCAATACTTCTGGCATTAATGATGATTTTCTCGTTGTCTGTAACAGGTTTTTCCACAATTTCTGCCGCTGATGTGCAGATGGCAGAAACCTCTGCAGACACAAAAACTGTCTATTTATCAATAGACGGAAAGTGGACGCAGAAATTGTGTGTGGTTTTCACTTGGGCTGATGACTACAACGCAGGCCAGTGGGTTGCTATGAAGTTAAAGGACAGTGCCGCTGATTTGTGGAGCGCTGAGATTCCTGCAGACTACAACAACATTACCTTCTGTAGCAGAACAGCCCCCAGTTTCGGGTGGTCTTCTGTTAAGAATCAGACAGGTCAGCTTTCAATCCCCGATGGTTGCGATCATTTTACTCTGACCGGAGAGTCAGCAGGTGTGTGGGATTTGTATGACGACGGAAACGAAACTCCTGTTGGAACACGCATAATCTACTTTGCACCCAACACAGAGTGGATGGATATTCAGAAATCAGAAGGTCACAACTTTGTTGCACGTGCATATAACACTACATCTGATACTTCAGGTGCTTTTATTGATATGACTCTTGTACAGGGCAGCTACGGTGTTCACCCTGCAATCTGGGCAGTTGAAGTTTCAGAAAACTATACAAACATTGAGTTTTACAGAGGCGAAGGCAATTACTCTGACGGAACATGGAAATTCTGGGAAGCAACATCTGCTTTTACAATCAATTCCGCTTATAATCTTCTTACTCAGGATGAAACTCTGAGCAGTACAGGTGAGTGGAGTTATATTGATGCTCCCGAAAATACCGAGCCCGAGGTTACAGAGCCGGAAGAAACAATTCCGGAAGAAACAACCCCCGATGTAACTGTGCCTGACACAGACCCCACAGAGACAAAGATTGTATATTTTACACCTTGTGAAAGTTGGAAAACTGCAGTCAGTGCAGCAGGCTCATTCAGTGCATACTCCTGGGCAGAGTCTCAGGATATGGGCACATGGACATGGCTTACAGCAGAGTCAGACGGCAGATACAGCGCTGAGATTCCTGCAGGCAACAGCAACATAATATTTGCAGTGTCCTACAGCACTCAGCCTGATGCAGTGTGGAACCAGACAGCCGCCCTTTCTATTCCTTCTGACAGCAATCATTTCACACAGGATAGCGAGGATTTTACTACAGGTACCTGGTATTCTGTAGCGGCTGCATCTTATTACGTTGTATTCATTGACAGCGACGGAAAACTTCTCAGTGCGCAGACTGTAAATGAAGGAGAAAGTGCAACAGCTCCCGAAGCTCCCACAAAAGCAGGCTATACCTTCAAAGGCTGGGATACAGACTTTTCCAGTGTCAAGAGCAATCTTACAGTAAAAGCAGTTTATGAAAAGAACCAGTCTACAGTTCCTGAAGCCACAACAGGCTTACTCAAGGTTGAGATTGCAGGTGGCTCAGGTTTTAAGATTTCATTTAACGGCGGCACAGCCCGTCCTCAGGGTACTTCCTATACAAACACAAAAGCACCCATAGGTGCTACGGTTACAATAACTGCAAATGTTATTGAAGATGTGGAGTTTATGGGTTGGTACAATCCCTACAACGGCACAGCCTACACCAAGGAATATTCCTACACCTTCACAAGTTCAGGAAATGACTTTATCAAGGCTATGTATAAGGATGATGTAGAAGGTGTCAACACCGATGTTTTCCTCAATGATAAAGCAGGCGGCGGTATGGGAAAGGTTATTGATATGCAGTATTATGCAGCAGGAGAAGACATTGTTGTTCCTGATGATCCCACACAGGTTGGTTTTGACTTTACAGGCTGGAATATGACTGTGGAAGAGATCAAGGCAGAGATTGCAGCAGGCAAGGATGTAACAGTAGTTGCAAACTGGGAACTCCAGAAGGTTTATGTTGCAGTTGACGTAATCGGCGG
>JAZQHL010000085.1:0-5157 GCA_045540595.1 Ruminococcus sp. | reverse complement strand
TATCGAAACTCTCACAGGTGTTGACTTGATTATCGACGACACACCTGAGGCAATCACACTGAGCTGCTTTGAGAAGTCGGAGGCCAAGCGGTCTTAGGAAGACAACATGTTTCCCCAACTCCTTGGCTCACAGAACGACATGGCTACGATCCGACTTTATCGAAACTCTCACAGGTGTTGACTTGATTATCGACGACACACCTGAGGCAATCACACTGAGCTGCTTTGAGCCTGTAAGACGTGAGATTGCAAGAGTAGCACTTGAAAAACTTATCTCTGACGGCAGAATCCATCCCACAAAGATTGAGGAAATGGTTGACAAGGCACGTCGTGAGGTTGAATCTGCAATCAAGAGTGCAGGTGAGCATGCAGTTATCGACGCAGGTATCGGCAATATCCATCCTGAACTTATCAAGCTTCTCGGTCGTCTGCGCTATCGTACAAGCTATGGCCAGAACGTACTTAACCATTCTCTGGAAGTTTCCTATATTGCAGGTATGATGGCTACAGAGCTGGGCATGGACCCTGCAGTAGCAAAGCGTGCAGGTCTTCTGCATGATATCGGTAAGGCTCTTGACCACGAGATGGACGGAAGCCACATCGAACTCGGCGTTGAAGTTGCCAGAAAGTACAAGGAAAGCGATGCTGTTATCCACGCAATCCATGCACACCACGGCGACATCGAAGCCAAAACAATCGTTGCCTGTCTTGTTCAGGCAGCTGGTGCTATCTCCGCAGCCCGTCCCGGTGCCCGCAGAGAAAACCTTGAAAACTACATCAAACGTCTTGAAAAGCTGGAAAGCGTTGCTTCTTCCTTTGATGGCGTTGAAACTACATTTGCTATCCAGGCAGGCCGCGAAATCCGCATTATGGTCAAGCCCGACGTAGTAAGTGATGATAAAATGGCTGTTCTTGCCCGAGATATCTGCCAGAAGATTGAAGCAGAGCTTGAGTATCCCGGCCACATCAAGGTGCACATTATCCGCGAATCCCGAGCAATCGACTTCGCGAAGTAATAAATACGATAATGCAAAACATAACCCCACGGACTATATCCCGTGGGGCTTGTTGTTTTCTGTGATCGTTTTTGCCACCTCCCTTGTGCAAAGGGAGGTGGCAAAAAACTTTGTTTTTTTTTGACGGATGGATTGTGATATGCTGTATGATAAATTTTATTCTTAAATTGCACAAAAATCATAACTTCATTTGTATTACTTAATGAGAGGAGGTAAACAGGTTGCAACCCGATACCGGAATTATTATCTCAGACCGTAAAAAGATAATAGAGCAGATTGTAAGAAAATATGCTGATATGATTTTCAGAATAGCCTATCATAATCTTGGGAATTCTTCAGACGCAGAGGATATCCTGCAGGAAGTGTCTGTTGCACTTGTTACCTGTAATGCTCCTCTTGAAAATGAAGAACATCTTCGTTTCTGGCTTTGCAGAGTAACCATCAATAAATGCAGGAATTTCCGAAGATTCTCTTTGCTTCACAGCACAGAAGAACTAACTGAGGACATTGTTGCTACAGACAGTGCTCCTTCGGGAGTTTTCGAAGAATTGCAGAAGCTTCCCAAATGCTACAGAAATGTTCTTTACCTTTATTACTATGAAGGCTTCTCCATTGATGAGATAGGAAAAATTCTCAAAAAGAGCAGTAATACAATTGGCTCTCAGTTAAGACGGGGCAGAGAGAAACTCAGAAAAATACTGATAGACGGAGGCTATGATGAATATGTTTGAGAAAGCATATAAAGATTTTGAAGGATTAAAACCATCAGAAAAAGCAGTGGACAGAGCAGTGCAGTCAGCCCTGAACGCACTTGGAACATCAGAAGAAAAGTATAGTGTTAATTTCTTTGGAAGAAAAAAATTGCTTGTTGCAATGGCGGCTTGTCTTGTATTTGTTTTTGCTTGTACATTTGTACTTGGCTTGCAAAGAAATACTACTGAGCCCTTTGCAAAGGAAAAATATAGTTTTTCAATCAATGCCAATGCAGCCCAAGCAACACTTATGGGAGAAAACCCTGACAGTTCTGTAATCGGTGCATACTCAAGTGAGTTGTCAGGCGGTTGGGGTATGTATCAGAATCTTGAGAAGAATTCAGATGTTTCTCCTTCTTATTTCCAGAGTTACTGTATGAATTATCTGAATATAGAGGGAAGGGGGATAAAGAGTGTTACCTTTAAGGCTAATACCGAAGGCACTTATTTTGCGATTTCTCCCGAAGGTTACTATAAAACTGTTGATACTTCAGATAACATAGCAGAAAAAGAAGCAGAAAAGTACACAGACTTAAGTCTGAATAACTCTGTTTATTCCTCAGAAGAATTATCTCAATATAAAGACGGATTATCCTTCGGAAATGTTTATTGTGATACATTTACTTATCAGAACGCAGATGCAACTGATTCTATAAATCTCAGTTGTAAAATTGAATACGTAATTGAGAGTAGTCACAGCAACACAGAAACCACAGACCTTCTTGATAAACTCTGGTTGTATGAAGAGAAAATAACAGAAGAAAAAATGGAAGATGTCCCTTCACGTGATAAACTGAATACCCTTTATCTGGAATTGTCAGATATGACTGAAGAACTTCAGCGAATGGTGTTGAAAGATGCAACGGTTGACATAATAGTTAAGTTTGCAGATGGCTCAGAGCAGACAAAAACGCTTAATATGGGACTTACCCGAACAGAAGATTCAGGACTCTGGCTTGTTGTAAGTGAATAATAACAAATGCACAGGTCCGTAAAAACGGACAACAGAAAAAGACAACCCCTATGGTAGAATAAAAGAAACTATCATAGGGGTATTTCGTTTATTATCCGTTATTACCATAATTCCACAGAGGAATATAACTGTCGTCTGCAGATTTCAGTTCCTGGGCAAAGCCTTCAAGCTCAAGGTCTATAAGATGATCAAGCACCTTCTGGTATTCTCTCCTTGTGATTTTGCGTGAAAGCTTAGGGTGATTCAGCGCCTTGCCGTGGGGGATATACTGTCCCATAAGGCTTAATGTTACCTCATCACCAAAATTCTCTTTGAGAATATTCAGCACACCAATGCTGTTCTTAGTATGATTCGGCAGTACCAGATGCCTTACAAGCACACCTTTTTTTGCGATTCCTTTATCATCAAGGGTAAGTCTGCCTGTCTGTCTCAGCATTTCTTCAATTGCCTTCGTTGCAACCTCAACATAATTCTGTGCATTGGAATACTCCCTGCCCAGAGCATTGTCAGAGTATTTGAAGTCCGGCAGATAAATATCAACTATACCCTCAAGGGCTTTCAGAGTTTCAACTCTTTCATATCCTCCGCAGTTGTACACAATGGGAACGGCGGGTTTGTATATATCGAAACTTTTAAGAATCTCAGGCAGAAACTGAGTTGCACTGATAAGGTCAATGTTGTGCACACCTGCCTCTTCAAGCTTTCTGTATTCGTTTGCAAGAGTTTCTGCGTCAATTTCCACACCGTAATTCCGGGCAGAAATCTCATAGTTCTGACAGTAGATGCACTTCATGGTGCAACCGCTGAAAAACACAGCTCCCGATCCTTTTGTTCCGCTTATGGGTGGTTCCTCCCACATATGCGGGGCAATTCTTGCCACACGTGGAGCAGTTGTGAGTGAGCATAATCCGCCTGCTGTTTTCATATCTCTGTATGCCGAGCATTTGTTGGGGCATAGTCTGCAATTCATAATAATCACCGCTGACAGTATATCACAGATGAAAGCCTTTGAAAAGTGCTATAAATGACAAGACTTGTGCAAATATCTGTTATGATGTTTAATTTAATTGAACATCAGTTGACACATCAACAACTAAGTTTTATAATCAAACTATGCTGATTCACGAGGAAGGTATCAGTAAACAACAGGCAGGTTTTAGTCCCGCTTGTCTGTGTTTTTCACGAGGGCAGAGTGCTGTCAGCATACGGATATATTCATTTGCACACTACTGATATATGCGTTTTCAGGTACTTTGCTGCTGATAGGAGGCTTAGCTGATTTTTATCAGCAAGGATGTTATGCGGTACATCCTTTTCTGTACTTATACTATGTGTATAAGGGGGTATAATTTTGAACAATGAAGTAATGATTCAGGTTACTAACCTGAAAAAAGAATTCAGAAAGGCTATTAAAGAGCCCGGACTCAAAGGAAGTTTCAAAGCTCTTTTCAGCCCTAAGTATGAAACAGTCAAGGCTGTTGATGATATCAGCTTTGATGTTAAAAGAGGAGAGATAATAGGATTTATCGGCCCTAACGGCGCAGGAAAATCCACAGTTATCAAGATGCTCACAGGTATTCTGACTCCCACATCAGGCGAGTGTCGCATAGACGGCAAAATCCCCACAGAAAACCGCAAGGATTATGTAAAGGAAATCGGTGTGGTTTTCGGACAGCGTACACAGCTTTGGTGGGATCTTGCTCTCAGAGAAACCTATATGGTGCTTAAAGAAATATACGAGATTCCCGACGAAGATTACAAAGAGAGAATGGCTTTTCTCAACGAAGTGCTGGAACTTGATGATTTCATCACAAGCCCTGTGCGTACTTTGTCACTGGGTCAGCGTATGCGTGCAGATATTGCAGCATCACTTCTTCACAATCCCAAGGTGCTTTTTCTTGATGAGCCTACCATCGGTCTTGACGTGGTGGTAAAGGATAATATAAGAAAAGCTATTCAGAAAATCAGTGAAGAAAGCGGTACCACCGTTATTCTGACAACTCACGACCTTGAGGATATTGAACTTCTCTGCAAACGTATTGTTATGATTGATAAGGGCAAAAAAGTCTTTGACGGAGAACTTTCAGAACTTCGCCGCCGTTACGGTCAGATGCGTGAACTTGGTTTTGAACTGAAAAATGCAGAGGATTTTGCAAAACTTTCCTATAAAGAGGAATTCTCTTTCAATGATGACGACCTGAGTGTTGAGCAGAGCTCAAGTAACGTAAAGGTGCGATTCAACAGTGATGTTGTCTCTGTTGAAAGTATGCTTTCGTACACTCTGTCAAAGGTTCACGTTAAGGATATCAATGTTAAAGATGCCGACATAGAAGAGATTATCCGCAGGCTGTACTTAGGAGGAGGCGAACAGACTTGAAACGACTGATTCGCATCTATAAGCCTTTTACACGTGCAG
>JAZQHL010000084.1:0-11218 GCA_045540595.1 Ruminococcus sp. | reverse complement strand
TTGAGGGGAAGCTGTCACCGAAGGTGACTGATGAGGTGTAGGACACGTATGTGCCCGATATATACGTTGTTGGTTGAGTGAGCTTTTCTACCCTCATTGACCACAATAAGCCCTCTTTTTCTGAAGAGGAGATAGAATGTTACTTTTTGTTTGGAAAGAAAATGTATATGAAATTTCTCGGAATTACAGGAGAATATAAATGGATTTTATAAAGGCAGAGAACCTGTCGTTTTATTACGAGCAGGAGGACGAACAACAGAATACCCCCATCAATGTGCTGTGTGATGTGTCCCTGTCTGTAAAGAAGGGCGAGTTTCTGGCTGTTATCGGTCACAACGGCTCAGGCAAATCCACACTCTCAAAGCATATGAATGCGATTCTGCTTCCCACAGGTGGCAGAATGTTTGTGGAAGGCATTGACACCTCAGACGAAGACCGTGTGTACGATGTCAGACGCAAGGTGGGTCTTGTTCTGCAGAATCCCGACAATCAGCTTGTGGCAAGCATTGTTGAGGAAGATGTGGCTTTCGGTCCCGAAAACTTAGGCGTAGAGCCGCAGGAAATCCGTCGCCGTGTTGACGAAGCACTGAAGGCGGTTGATATGTACGAGTACCGTCACCACGCGCCACACAAGCTTTCAGGCGGTCAGAAACAGAGAATTGCCATTGCAGGTATACTTGCAATGGAGCCTGACTGTATTGTTCTTGATGAACCTACAGCCATGCTTGACCCCAAAGGCAGAGAAGAGGTTATCTCTGCAGTGACAAAGCTCAACAAGGAGCGCGGTATCACCGTTGTAATCATCACACACAATATGGACGAAACAGTAAACTGTGACCGTGTTGTGGTAATGGATAAAGGAAGAATCCTCACTCAGGGTACACCAAGAGAGGTTTTCTCTCAGGTACAGCTTATCAGAAGCCATCAGCTCGATGTGCCTCAGGCAACAGAACTCTGTGCAAAGCTTTGTGCCTGCGGACTGAAACTTTCTCAGCTTCCCCTGGATACCGATGAATGTATAGAAGTTCTTTCGGAGGTGCTGTTATGAGTAATCCGATTTTAAGAACAGAAAATCTGGAACTTGTGTACGGAAAGGGAACTCCCTTTGAAAAACACGCAGTAAAGAATGTTTCCATCGACATAAACCGTGGTGAAGTTATCGGTGTTATCGGTCATACAGGCAGTGGTAAATCCACTCTGATGCAGATGCTCAATGGACTTATCAAGCCCACATCAGGAAAGGTTTATCTTGACGGTAAGGATATCCACGCCGATAAAAAGAAGCTCCGTGATGTCCGTTTCCGTGTGGGACTTGTTTTTCAGTATCCGGAAAATCAGCTTTTTGAGGAAACCGTCAGACAGGATATTTCCTTCGGTCCCCGCAATATGGGTCTGCCTGAAGAAGCAATCGCAAAACGCGTTGTCCGTGCCGCGGCTTTTGCAGGTCTCAAAGACGAACTCCTTGACCGTTCACCCTTTGATTTATCAGGCGGTGAAAAACGCCGTGCCGCCATTGCAGGCGTTATTGCAATGGACCCTGAAATTCTCATTCTGGACGAGCCCACAGCAGGTCTTGACCCTATGGGCAGAGATGTACTTCTTTCTCAGATTGAGGCGTATCACAAATCCCGCAATAATACTGTTATGCTTGTTTCACACAGTATGGAGGATATTGCAGGTATTGCAGACCGTGTACTTGTTATGAATCACGGTGAATGCGTGATGTTTGATACAACTCAGAACGTATTTTCAAGGTCTGAGGAGCTTGAGTCCATCGGACTTCGTATTCCTCAGATTACCAAGATTACAACAGAACTTCGCAAAAGAGGAATTCCTCTTTCAGAGGGAATTCTCACTGTAGATAAAGCATTTGAAGAAATCTGTGCTATCCTGAAAAAGGAGGGCAGACTATGATGCGCGATATCACCCTCGGTCAGTATTACCCTGCAGACGGTATACTTCACCGACTTGATGCAAGAATAAAAGTTCTTCTCCTTATAGGAGTGATTGTACTTATATTCTGCACATTCAACTTTTATGCACTGGGGGTTGTGGCACTTCTGGTTGCAGCCTCTGTCATACTCAGCAAGGTACCCCTTAATCTGTACCTCAAGAGTATGAAAGCCATTATCCTTGTTATCCTCATCACTTCACTTCTCAATCTGTTTTACGGCACGGGTGAGCCTTTGCTTGAGTGGTGGATATTCAAGGTAACAGCAGACGGCATCAAAAACTCAATCTATGTTGCTGTCCGTATTATTTCACTGGTAATGGTCAGTTCGTCACTGACTTTCACCACTTCACCCACAGATTTAACCGATGCTCTGGAGCGTCTGATGAAGCCCTTGAGCCTCCTTAAAATCAAAACTCACGAAATCGCAATGATGATGACCATTGCCCTTCGTTTTGTGCCCACACTTCTTGAGGAAACAGACAAGATTATGTCTGCTCAGAAAGCCCGCGGTGCAGATATGGAGAGCGGCAACCTCATCAGAAGAATAAAAGCCCTGATACCAATCCTTATCCCTTTGTTCGTGTCTGCATTCCGCAGAGCCTACGAGCTGGCAATGGCAATGGAGTGCCGTTGCTATCAGGGAGGAGAGGGCAGAACAAGAATGAAACAGCTCCATATGGGTGCACGTGATTTTGTTGCACTGGGAGTTTTAGCACTTACAACAGCAGGAGTAGTATTATGCAACATCTTCCTGTAATTCCCGATATTGCAAGCGGTGAACGCAACCTGCTCTTTACCCTCAGGTTTGACGGCAGTGTGTTTCACGGCTGGCAGATTCAGCACAACGCAATCACTGTTCAGCAGGTGTTTCAGGAGGCAGTAGCAAAGATAATCGGCAAATGTCCCGACATCAAAGGCTGCAGCCGCACTGATTCAGGCGTTCACGCAAATATGTTCTGCATAAGTATGAAGGTCAATCACCCCATACCCTGTGAACGATTCCTTGCAGCAGTGAATTCTCATCTTCCCGAAGAAGTTGTAGTCACAAACGTCCGTGAAGTACCGCTTGATTTTCACGCCCGTTACAGTGCCTTGGGCAAAAGATACATCTACAAAGTCCACAATTCTCAGGTCAGAGACCCCTTCCTTCGTGGCAGAGCTCTTCATTACCGCAGACCCATAAACGCAGAACTTCTTGATAAAGCGGCAAAAGATTACATCGGTGCTCACGATTTCACATCCTTCTGCACCCTTGATAAACGCGAAGCAGGGGATTTTGTCCGCACGGTCACAGATTTTTCTGTCTGGCGTGAGGGTGATATGGTTTACTTCTCGGTCAGTGCAGACGGGTTTCTTTACAATATGGTCCGTATTATGGTGGGCACTCTCCTTTACATCAACGAAGGCGGTACATCACCCGACTCTATTCCTGCAATCCTGCAGGCCCTCAGCCGTTCAGAGGCAGGTCCCACAGCCCCTGCCTGCGGACTTTATCTTGATGAGGTATTCTACGACCTCTGATATTTGTTTTCTCAATGTTTACAATTTATCCATACATTATTTTTTTAGTAGTGTATTATTGTAGAAAGGGGGACTCCCCATGGGTATATTCGGAAAAAAAGCAAATCATTACCGAGATGAAAAAAAGAAAAAAGATGACCGACAGGTTATGAGTTATGAGGAATTACCTCTTGATGAATATGAAAAAGAGGATAACTCCTCAATAAAGCTTGATAAGAAAAAGATTCTCATTGCTCTGGGAATCATTGTTCTTCTTGTTTTATGTGTTCTCCTTTATTTTGGAAGAGGAACCATTGCTTCCTGTGCAGGCAGTATCGGTAAAGGCAAGTCCTTCACAACTGCAGTTTCAGGTGCTCAGGTAGAAGCAGGTAACTTCCGCACTTTTGCTGACGGACTCTGTTATGCTTCTGATACAAGTTTTATTTGTCTTGATTCCGAAGGGTCGGAAGTTTTCAGCACACAGCACGGTTATGCAAGACCTGTTATGAAGGTAACAGACAGTTACTCCCTTGTATATGACCTGGGTTCCACAGGCTTTATGATTGCTGACAGCAGCCGTGTAATATACTCCTCAGATGCAGAGTATAATATTTATCTTGCAGATGTGGCAGATGATATGAGCTATGCTTTAGTCACCGAAGAAAGTGGCTACAATGCATGTCTCAGCGCGTATACCGCTGATCATAAAATCCGTTATTCTTACTCTTTTTCAGAGTATTACATTACCTCAATGGCATTGAGCCCCGACGGCTCAGGTGCAGTAATCTGCGGTATTTCTGCAGAAAAAGGCAGCAGTGTCAGCGTTGTTTATGTGGTTGATTTTTCAAAGGAAGAGCCTGTGGTCAAACATCTGATTACAGGTGATATCCTTTTTGATTGCGACTATTTAAGCCGAAATTCCGTATGTGCTATCGGTTCAACCTCAGCCTACGTTGCAAACGGTAGCAAGTTCGGAAATCTTAACAAAAAGTCCTACAGTCAGATGACTCTCACTGCTTACGATATCAACACAGATGTGGGTGTGCTTGCACTTTCACTTTCCCGCAGCGGTGACGGCAGAAATTGCAGTGTCGAGTATGTAAATGCCTCAGGTAAAACCGAAAAAACCATCGAAACCGATAAGGCTGTTATTTCTGTAAGCACCTTCAAGGACAGACTTGCAGTGTGCGATCACAGTGGTGCATACCTTTACCGTTATAACGGAGACCTGCTTTCAAGTCATCAGGTGAATTCAGATTGCAAGCAGATTCGTCTTGCATCTGTCAACTATGTTTATATCTTAGGTCTTTCAGACATTAACGGACTTTCTTTCTGATAGGGAGACAATATGATTTACGACCTTGTCATTTTAGTTATTCTTGCAGTATTTGTAATAAGTGGTGTTCGCCGCGGTGCAGCAAAGACTCTTTTGTCTGCGGTTGCACTCATAGCTTCGGCGGTGCTCAGCGTAGTGCTTTCAAGATACATCTCTCAGTTTATCTTTGATGCATTCATCAGAGCCTCCCTTGAGGGGAAAATCACAGAAGTACTTGTGAATTCTGCAGTAAGTTCAGTTGCTCAGACTGCAACTGATATCATCTCTGCAATTCCGGGATTCATTGTGTCTGCAATGGTATTTTTCGGTATGCCCCAGAACAGTTTCCAGGCTTTCTGTGAGCAGGCTGTAACCGAAAAAGGTGACCTTGCCGCCACATCAATCACAGATGCAATTATGCCTGTTTTCACAGGTGTTATCAGCACAATACTTTGTATTGTACTTTTCATTTTACTTACTATTGTATTATCAAAACTTGCAAAACTTGTTTCAAAAGTATTCCGACTTCCTCTTATCCGTGTGGCAGATTCTCTGCTGGGTGGAGTTCTCGGACTTTGTGAGGGATTGGTCACTGTAACCCTCATACTTATACTTCTGAATCTGTTATTGCCTTTGTTTCCTGCTCAGTGGACTTTCCTCAGTCAGGAATACACAGATACATCTTTTGTTTTCAGAGCTATCAACAGCGGTGAAATTGTAACTTTTGTTCAGCAGTTTACCTACCGCGCTGAAGAGCTTATTAATATGTAAGGTATAGGAGAAAGTTTAAATGGAGTGGAATAAAGAAAAGAAAATAGACTATCGATATATTTTCACTGTTCCGAATATTCTGAGTTACTTCAGAATTATCCTTATCGTGCCCCTGGTAGTGTTCTTCTTTATGAAGGAGTATATTCTTTCAGCGGTGTGCATTGTTCTGTCTGGTCTTACTGATTGTGTTGATGGATTTTTAGCCCGCAAACTCAACCAGATTACTCAGCTTGGAAAAATGCTGGACCCTGTTGCAGACAAGCTTACACTTCTTGCTGTAGGTATCTGCCTGTCAGTAGAAGAGCCTATGATTATCCCTGTGATTGTAATTCTTGTAATTAAGGATGTGCTTATGATAATCGGTGCATCACTGATGCTTAAAAAGAAGGTTATGCCCTTTGCCTCAGAATGGTACGGTAAACTGGGCACAGTCTGCTTCTATATTTCAGTCGCAGCAATAGTAGTGTTTGACCTTATTATGAAGGTTGAAGGTTTCGACATTGTTTCCCTGATTATGCTGTCTGTCACAGCTGTAATTATGATATACTCTCTGATAAGATACTACCTTATATTCAGAGGGATGATGAAAAAAGCAGGAGAAGAAAAATCAGAAAGCATAAAGCTTGCTGACTGATTGTTCATATAAAGGAGAATTTTATGTTATGTTCAAGATGCGGTGTTCGTACCGCAGTAGTTTTTGTTTCAAATAATCAGAACGATTCTGCTTCCGTAGGATATTGCCTTTCATGTGCAAAGGAGCTTGGAATCAAGCCTGTTGAAGACCTTATGAAGAAAATGGGTATCACAGACGAAGACCTGAAGGCAATGGAAGAGCAGATGGGTCCCATGATGGAAAGCCTTCAGGAGGGCGGAGACCTGTCAGAAATGATGCAGGGTATGAATCCTGAGGATATGGACGTGGAAGAGGCAGAATCTGCAGACGGAGATGATTTCACTCCGGGCGGAGCACCTGCTTTCCCCAGTTTCTTCAATAATTTCTTTGGCGGAGGAGCTCCTCAGAATCCTTCAGACGGTAAGGGTAATCCCGACCCCAGAAAAGCTAAGAAGCAGGAGAAAAAGGAAAAGAAAGAGAGAAAGTTTTTAGGACTTTATTGCGAGGACTTAACCCGCAAAGCCCGTGAAGGTAAAATCGACCGTGTAATCGGCAGAGATAAAGAAATCGAGCGTGTTATCCAGATTCTTTCCAGACGAACAAAGAACAACCCCTGTCTTATCGGTGAGCCCGGTGTAGGTAAACCCGCTATTGCAGAGGGACTTGCACTGCGTATTGCTCAGGGCGATGTGCCCCAACGTCTGAGGGATAAGGAGATTCATCTTCTTGACCTTACCGCACTTGTAGCAGGTACTCAGTTCAGAGGTCAGTTTGAAAGCCGAATCAAAGGACTTACACAGGAAGTCAAGAATCTTGGCAACATTATCCTTTTTATCGACGAGGTGCACAACCTTGTAGGTACAGGTGACGCCGAGGGTACTATGAATGCTGCCAACATCTTAAAGCCCGCTCTTTCCCGTGGAGAGATTCAGGTTGTAGGTGCCACAACCTTCAACGAATACAGAAAATACATTGAAAAGGATTCAGCCCTTGAGCGTCGTTTCCAGCCTGTAAAGGTGGCAGAGCCTTCGGTTTCCGAGGCTATCGAGGTGCTTGAAGGTATCAAGGATTACTATGCAATGCACCACAGAGTAACTGTGGGTGAGGATATTATCCGCAAGGCTGTTATCTTCTCAGAGCGCTACATCACAGACCGATTCCTCCCCGATAAAGCCATTGACCTGCTTGACGAGGCTTGTGCCTGTGCATCACTTCGCAACAAAGAGCGTGAACGCTACGATAAACTCACTGACGAAAAGCACAAGCTCCAGCTTGCTCAGGAAAAACTCACCACCCAGGAGCAGATAGACTACGAGCGCCTTGCAACTGTGAAGAGTGAGATTGCCCGTGTTGACCAGCAACTGGCAGAAATTCCCGAGGAAGCTCTGGAGACCGCTGTCACAGAAGAAGACCTTGCAAAGGTTATTGAACTGTGGACAGGTATTCCTTCAACTCATGTCCGCGAGAATGAGCTTGCAAAGCTTGCAAACATAGAATCCCAGATGAAAGAGAAAATCATCGGACAGGACGAGGCTGTAAAAGTACTTGCCAATGCAATCAAGCGTAGCCGTGTGCAGATTTCTCCCAGAAGAAGACCTGCATCTTTCATCTTTGTAGGTCCCACAGGTGTGGGTAAAACCGAACTTGTAAAGGTGCTTTCAGCCCTTCTTTTCGATACTCCCGAAACATTGATCCGTCTGGATATGTCCGAGTTTATGGAGAAACACTCCGTCTCCAAAATCATCGGCTCGCCTCCCGGATACGTAGGCTATGATGAGGCAGGACAGGTTACAGAGAAAGTCCGCCGTCGTCCCTACAGTGTACTTCTTTTTGATGAAATTGAAAAAGCCCACCCCGATGTGCTCAATATCCTTCTCCAGATTCTGGACGAAGGCAAACTCACCGATGCTCACGGCAGAGTTGTCAATTTCGAAAACACAGTCATCGTTATGACCAGTAACGCAGGCTCTGAGAAAAAAGAGAATGCCATGGGCTTTGCAAAGAGTGAGGCAGATGCTACCCGTGAAAAGGTAATGAAAGCCCTTGCTGAATTCCTCCGTCCCGAGTTCATTGCACGAGTAGACGAAATTCTTGTATTCCGTCATCTTGAGAAAGAGGATTTAAGAAAGATTGCTTCTCTTATGCTTTCAGAATATGTAGATACCTTAAAAGAAAAAGGAATCCGCTTTACTTTTGATGATGCAGCCTGTGAGTGTCTTACAGATAAAATCACCGATGGCAGAAGCGGTGCACGAGACCTTCGCAATATTATACGCAAAGAGGTAGAAGAGCTCATTGCAGAAGAGATGATTGCAAAGGGTGAAGGCGGTATTATGGGCATCAGCCTTACCGCTGTTGACGGTAACATCAGAATTGATGTTATCTGATAAAAACTAAATATCAATACCTTCAGTATTTTCTTTTCAAAATCTTCAGCAAAGACCGTAAACATTCCTTACATCGGGGGAGAAAAACCATATTACCCCGTAGGAGAAAACAGCGGAAAGTACGAAGTAAAAGAAGAGTGAATCAGTATTAATAAAACAGAAAACGGAGTCCTGCAAAGGGCTCCGTAATTTTTTGAATCCAAGATAATTATTGACCAGAAATTCAGTCGTTCTTGTGTTTTTACTTTTGTGCGTTAAATAATTAAAGGATTTCTATTGACAGATGTTGCCGTTATCAATATAATGAAAATCATAGATAAAGACAAGGTTGTATTAAAAATTATCCTATAATTTATCCTGTATTTATCTTTTGTGGTCTGAATTTGATTTTCAGATCAATTCATTTCAGGAGGATCGTTATGTCCGGAATCAACGTTTCAAGGAGAGTTCTCTCCGCAATTATGTCTTTTCTTATTCTTCTGTCTGTGCTCACTGCAGGTCTTGTGGGTTCTTCTCTGAGCGCTCAGGCACGTGAGGGTGATATTGTAATCGGAAACACCACCTTCAAATCCACTCTTTTCGATTATTACTACGACTCTGAAATGGTGGATTCTAAGATTCTTCAGGGTGTGGCTCAGTCTTACACCAACGAAGCATACCATATGCTCAATAACGCTGCTTCAGATTACTACGAGTCTATGGGTGTAAAGTATCCTGTTTACTTTGGTAACTTCTTCAAGCAGGACGTTAATGATGTGTTTGACTATTCCCAGGCTCCCAAAGAGCTTTATAACTTCACCTGGACAGCTAATATATCCAACAGAACAAATTACAATTCAGTTATTCAGGGTATTTATGCCGACAAACTTGTTGACGGTATCCCTGCACAGTACAACAGTAAAGGTGAGGCTGTCAAGGTGCCCTTCTTTGATCCTTCCTGGATTGTAAACACAACCAATCAGCAGGCAATGATCGTGAATTTCTCACTTAACTATGGTGACACTCATATGACTATGCCTTATACAGACGGTGACTCCACAGGGGAGAACACCTTCCGTCTTTATGAGGTTATCACCCCCGGCACAAACTACTACTTCTGCGAGCGTAACTCTGACTGTAACACCCTTGCAGATAACCTTTACGGCTCACCCGATAAAGATAAAATCGGTATCCATTTCATTTTTGAAACCTGGGACGATATGCCTGACGCTATGTCTGCCAATATCCTCACTCCTTCAGGCTCAATGATGAAAGTTCCCCTTACTCTGGATTCTCACAACAGAACATACTGGGCTGTACTTGATATTGACGATTATCCTCAGCTCACAGGTCCTGCAAAGAATATCCAGATGGGTGAAGTGTACGAAAACCTGAACTTCCCCTTTGATATTATCGATAATAACGGTGTTACATACTTTCAGTTTTCAACCCGTGACTATAACCACGACATCAACAATAATATGCAGGATTCTGCAGGCAAGCCCTCAGGTGTTACCACAGGTCAGAATAATGTGTACTTCAACGGCACAGACTGGGCTGTAAGGGACACAGGTGTAAGAGACTGGAACTTTGCCGACCAGGATTCCATTCCCGATGAATGGTCTCACGATAACGATATGGGAGACGGCTTCTTCCCCTTGAATCCTCTTGATCCCGACCCCAGCTCCGAAGGTAATTTCGACTACAACGCGAAGAGAGCCCTCAAGTACGGCTACGCTGTAAAGTATGAGATTCCCTTCACACTTTCCTCAGACGGCTATGTGCTTGATAATGATGGTACAAAAACACCCATGAGCTTTGAATTTATGGGCGACGATGATCTTCTTGTATATGTAGACGATGAGCTTATCCTTGATATGGGCGGTGCTCATAAAATGGCAAAGGGTAAGATTGATTTCTCCAAGGGTGAGGCAACTGTTACCACAGGCGCTATCACAGATATTGATGCAAACATCAACTCTTCAGACCCTCTTTCCGCAAAATCCTCTGCAACTGCAGGTTACACTGCAGGCAATGTAACTTCTTCCAAGGGTATTCTCAAGGAGTTCAAAGATGCAGGAAACACCTACGACCCCACAGAGCTCCACACAATGACCATCTATTATGTTGAGCGCGGAATGTTCAATGCAAATGCATTTATCCGCTTCAATATGCCTGTTACAACTTCTGTGCAGGTAGAGAAAGAAGCAGACTATACAAACCTTGATAATGCAGACCTTGCACAGTATCAGGACGATGAGTTTTATTACGACTTCACACTTGAAACCATCAACGGTGCATCAATTGATGAATACACAACCTCTCTGTGGAATTCAATTACTGTGAAAAGAAATGGTGAAGAAGCAAAGGTCGTCAATGCAAGATTTGCAGTGGGCAACACCTTTACATTCTCACTGAAAGCGGGAGATGTGGCAGAATTTTTTAACATTCCTTCCAACATCGGCTATACAATCAAAGAGCACAGAGCAGAGGGTTACACTCTGGACAGCATAAAAGTTCAGAATCTTCTTTCTGAAAATTCAAAGGAAGAAACTCTTGATAATGAGTTTGTAGAAGGCGTAACCAACGAGAGAGAAGCACTGAAGTATACCTTCGTGAATTCTGCAGACCCCATTCCTACAACTGCACCTCCCACCACCGTTGCTCCTACAACAGTTGCTCCTACAACAGTTGCCCCC
>JAZQHL010000083.1:0-21812 GCA_045540595.1 Ruminococcus sp. | reverse complement strand
TTTTCTGTATCTTTTCTAAAAGTACTATTGTGCCAGTACCAACTTCCCGGTTCAATCGCCAAGGATTTGGAAGGTATGTAAATGTCTAATTCATAATCTATAGCTTCTCGATCTCTGTTTATTACTAGCTCGTTCCCAAGTTCTTTCCTAAAAGCAGATAGAATAAACTGTTCCATAAAACTTGTTCCAACTTTGTTACACTCAGGGCAGCTTCTGCCAATCAACAGAGATTTTGCAGTAGGTTTCCATTCGTGTTTACAATTCTTACACTTGACTAGTATTGTAGATCGTTGCCCTTTGTATTCACCTAAAACGTCGATTGACGGATTGATGTTTCTTAATTCATTTATAAATTCTTCGGTGGTTTTTTTCTTCAATCCTGCACAGTTAGCACAACCTGAACCATTTAGTAATGTGTTGGGTTTTACCCTCCACTCGAATTGACAAACCTTACAACGGACCCTTATATATTTTTGAGATGTTACATATTCATCAAGTGGTTGAATATTTGGATTGATGTTTCTTAGCTGTTCCAAAAACTGGTCATTTGAATATCTAGTCCGCTCGCTGTTATGTATATATCTACATTCAGGGCAACCGTGACCGTTCAATAAATCATAAGGTCTTGTTTCCCAAATATGACCACAGTTTTTCCCTTGTACTTTAATTTTTGTTCTCGAGTTAACATAATTGCTCAAAACTGTTATTGAGGGGTTAGCTTTTCTTAATTCTTCAACAAATTGATTATGGGTTTTCTTTCGCATGTTTCACCAACTCAACAATTAAATAAGTAAATTTATACTTGTATCATTATAAAACAATTATATCAACCTAACTCAAGAAAGTCTATAACTGATTATTTAACGATTACCCTATAATGAGCGTAGGTGTATTGTTTTTACCGGCTTAATTGCAAAACTATTTCTGTAACAAGAAAAGACACCCTTTCGGGTGTCTTCTCACTTTTTGGTTGCGGAGGAAGGATTATGCTTTTCTGTTTCTCGGATTCTTTGGAAAGCTCGCCCCTCTTGCGGTTCCCGAAAAAATCTTCGGGTGCATTCGCACTAATCCTTGATTTTTTCGACCGCGGCGCCAAACCGCCCTCCCTGTATCCGCCACCGGCGGCGGTCGGGCGCTTTCCCCATCGAGCTACGCTCGTCGCCCTCATAATCTAAAGCCGCAGATTAAACCCCAGAACCAAAGAAAAAGGCAAGTCTTACGACTTGCCTTTTTCTTTGGTTGCGGAGGAAGGATTTGAACCAACGACCTTCGGGTTATGAGCCCGACGAGCTAACCAACTGCTCCACTCCGCGATATATAATTGTCTGCTGTTTTTCAGCAAGAGTTATTCTATCATTATTATGTGCTTTTGTCAAGGGATTTCTGCGATTTTTTTGAATAATTGCCTGTCGGTGCTTTTTGCGCATATTTTCTTTATTCCCTCAATCAGCGTACATACTATATTATATTGCAATTTTTCCCGATTATGCTATAATGTTATTATGAATATTTTGCACTAAGGAGTGACTACCATGTGTGAGAAAAAGACTTTTTATATCACAACACCTATCTACTACCCTTCCGGTAATCCACATATCGGCCACTGTTACACCACAGTAGCCTGCGATTCCATTGCCCGTTACAAGCGTATGCAGGGCTTTGATGTAATGTTTCTGACAGGTACCGACGAGCACGGTCAGAAGATTGAAGAAAAAGCAAAGGACAGAGGCATTACTCCCAAGCAGTATGTTGACGAAATCGTTGAGATTTTCAAGAAACTCTGGGACTATATGAATATTAGTTACGACAGATATATCCGCACAACCGACGATTATCACGTTGAGACCGTACAGAAGATTTTCAAGGCTCTTTATGACAAGGGCTATATCTACAAAGGCGAGTACTCAGGCAAATACTGCACTCCCTGTGAGAGCTTCTGGACAGACAGCCAGCTTGTTGACGGCAAATGCCCCGAGTGTGGACGCGATGTTATTGAGGCTAAGGAAGAGGCTTACTTCTTCAGAATGTCCGACTTTGCCGAAAGAATCGAAAAGCTCCTGACAGAAACCGACTATCTCCAGCCCAAGACCCGTGCTGTTGAGCTTGTAAACAACTTCATCAAACCCGGTCTTGAGGATTTGTGCGTATCCCGTACAAGCTTCACCTGGGGTGTTCCCGTAACCTTTGACGAGAAGCACGTTGTCTACGTATGGATTGACGCTCTTTCCAACTACATCTCCGCTCTGGGTTATGAAAACTCCGCTTTCACAGATTACGATAAATACTGGCCTGCAGACACCCACATGGTTGCTAAGGATATTATGAGATTCCACGCAATCATCTGGCCTGCAATGCTGATGGCTCTTGACCTTCCCCTGCCAAAGCATCTTGCTGTACACGGCTGGATTACCTTCAACGGCCAGAAGATGAGTAAGTCTCTGGGCAACGTTGTTGATCCCTTTGTACTTGGTGAACGCTACGGCGCTGATGCTATCCGCTACCACATTCTCCGTGAAATGGCTCTGGGTGCAGACAGCTCCTTCTCCAACGAGATTATGATCAACCGCATCAACTCCGACCTTGCCAACGGTCTGGGCAACCTTGTTTCCCGTACCGTTGCTATGATCGACAAATACTTCGGCGGTACTCTTCCCGAGTGTCGTGAAGCAGGTGAGTTTGACGATGACTTAATCGCAACTTCCCTTGCTCTCAAAGCAAACGTTGATGCATACATCGACAAAACTCAGATTAACAACGCACTTGCTGAGATTTTCAAGGTTGTTTCCCGTGCAAACAAGTACATTGACGAAACTACCCCCTGGGTACTGGGCAAAGACGAAACAAAGAAAGCCCGCCTTGCAACTGTACTCTACAACCTTCTTGAGTCTATCCGTATTGCATCCTCTCTCCTCTGTGCCTTTATGCCCACAACAATGCCCAAGGTATTCGAGCAGATTGGTGCTACAGAGTGTGCAACCTACGAAAACACTGACAAATGGAATGTACTTCCCCTTGATGTAAAAGTCACACGCGGTGAGGTACTCTTCCCCAGAATCGACGTTGATAAAGAGATCGAAGAACTCAACGCAATTATCGAGAAAAACGTGAAGGCTGCTCAGGCTGCAGAAAACAAAGAGAAGGTTGACTACACAGGCATTGCAAAAATCGGCATTGAGGACTTCGCAAAGGTTGACCTGAGAGTTGCTCAGATTGTTGAGTGCGAGCCTGTTAAGAAGGCAAAGAAACTCCTTAAACTCACACTTGATGACGGCAGTGCAGAAAAGCGCACAGTTGCATCAGGCATTGCACTTTACTATAAGCCCGATGAACTCATCGGCAAGAAGATTATTCTTGTTCAGAATCTTAAGCCTGCCACCCTCTGCGGTGTAGAGAGCCACGGTATGATTCTTGCTGCTGATACCGACGATACCGTTAAGGTTATCTTTGTTGACGGTATGGAAAACGGCGCAAAGATTCACTGATAAGTTATGAGTGAATTCTACAATATATTTGATGCTCACGCACACTACGATGACGAAAAATTTTCTGATGACAGAGAGTGTGTGCTGAGCACAATAGAATCAAACGGAGTCTGCGGTGTGGTGAACGCCTCCGTTGACATTCCAACCTGTAAAACAGTGATTGAATACACACACAAGCACCCTATAATCTACGGCGCAGTGGGTATTCACCCTGAGAATTTAGAAGGTCTCCCCCTGGACTATCTTGATATCCTTGCAAGGTTTTACACCGAGAACAAAAAGATTGTCGCTATCGGTGAGATCGGACTTGACTACTACTGGGATATTCCAAAAGATCCTCAGCAGAAGGTTTTCTCAGAGCAGTTAGGTCTTGTAAACGACCTGGACGCACCTGTGGTTATTCACGACAGAGAAGCCCACAAGGACACTCTGGATTTTCTGAAGAAGTATCGTCCCAAGAGTGCTCTGCTTCACTGCTACTCAGGGTCAGCAGAATTCCTCAAGGAGATTCTGCCCCTTGGCTGCTATATAAGCCTTGGCGGCACTGTAACCTTCAAGAATGCAAGACATTCTGTAGAGGTGGCACAGGCAGTACCCCTTGACAGGCTCCTGCTTGAAACCGACGCCCCTTACCTTTCCCCCGTACCCTTCAGGGGAAAGCGTAACCAGAGCGACTACATCATTTATGCCGCAAAAAAGATTGCAGAGCTCAGAGGTATGAGTGCACAGGAGATACTTGATATCACCTGCGAGAATGCAAAAAGATTTTACAGAATATAATCAAATCTGCACCTGTGGTTAACATCAGAACCACAGGTGCTTTTTTCTTTTGTAATCGTTGACATTGTTATTCTAATATGCTAAACTTATATTGTCTAATGGCACAGACTGTATTTTCAAAGGAGATGTTCCTATGTATTACAAGCATTTTACCAAAAAAATTCTTTCCTGCATATTGATTATTACATTATTGCTGTGTTCTGTTTCTCTTACAACCGCTTTTGCTCAGGACACGGGAGTAGTTCTTGAATATGGTATCTCTGACAACGAGGCTGTAATAACAGGATACTCGGGAAATCCCACTTACCTTGCAATTCCTGAGGAGATTGACGGCTACCCTGTAACCGCTATAGGCTACAAAGCCTTTGGCTGGTGTGAAACCCTCACTTCAATCCGTCTGCCCAAAACAATAACCGCCATTGGCAACAGTGCTTTTCAGCAGTGTTTAAATCTTGGTTACATAAACCTGCCTGAAGGACTTGAATATATCGGAAACTCTGCTTTCTATATGTGCGGAAGAATACCGGAGTTTGACATTCCCTCAACAGTTACCTTTATTGGTCCTCAGGCTTTTGACCGATGTCACGGTATAACAAGCATTGAGATTCCCGAAGGTATCACCACCATTTCAAAAAGTCTTTTTTCAAACTGCACTAATCTTAAAACCGTCGTTTTACCCGATTCAGTGGAGGTAATCGAAAGTGATGCCTTTTACTATTGCGAAAAACTGGAGGAAATCAACGTCCCCGCTAATCTGAAAGAAATCAGATACCGTGCCTTTTCAGGTTGCAAAGTTCTCAGAAGTTTTCCCATTCCCGAATGTTTTACTATTATTGAAGGCAGTGTATTTGAACACACCGCAATAGAGAGTGTTGTTATTCCCGAATCTGTAACCGTTATTGAAAGTGACGCCTTCAGCGATTGCACAAAGCTCAGAAAAGTTGTGCTCAACAGTAACGTTACCAAATATGAAAGGGGTGTATTTTCCGGTTGCACAAGCCTCAGATACATAGAGTTTCCTGACAATGTGCAGGTGTTTGATGATGGTTTGTTCTCCGGTTGTGAAAGTCTTATTAATATGGATTTACCTGAAAGTCTTGGTAATGCCGGAAGAAGAGGCTTTCTTAATTGCTCTTCTTTAAGATGTTTAGCCATACCTGATAATTACTGTATAAACGGTTTCCGAAAAACCGATTTTGAGGGTTGCGAAAACTTAAGTGTTATAATTTTAAGAGGCAGCGGAGTACACTATAAAAAAGCTTACTTCTACAAATATGAAATAGATGATATGGGATGTGAAATAATTTACAGCGACACTGCCAAGGGTGTTGGTGATGCAGATCTGGACGGTGACATCAACATTAAAGATGCAACCCTGATTCAGAAGCACACAGCAAAGCTGCTCACTCTTGACCGTGATTCATTCCTGCTTGCAGACTTTGACGGTGACGAAGCGGTCAACATCAAGGATGCCACATGTGTTCAGAAATACATTGCAGAAATACTCTGACAGAAGATACCAAGCAAAGCATAAAATAAAGCCGACAGGAGAAAATCCTGTCGGCTTCTTCATTTAATCAAAGTTCCTTTATGTATTCTACAATTTCCTCAAACTTCATACTGTGGCTGGCTTTGACAAGTACGGTGTCACCAATGGTGAGCATCTCGTAGAGTTCAAGTTTTGCTTCTTCAACGGTTTGGAACCATTCGCAGTCTATGTGAGGTCTTGCAACTTTATAAATATTCAGTGCAAGGTCACCTATTGCCACCACAAGGTCAAGATTCTTTTCAACCGCAAAGTTGCCAATCTCGCAGTGAAGCTCAGCCTCCTGAGCCCCAAGTTCCTTCATATCACCCAGAATTGCTACCCTTCTGCCTTCAAAGCCTGCAAGGGTTTCAATGGAGGCTTTCATTGAAGCAGGGTTTGCGTTGTAGCAATCGTCAATGATTGTAAGTTTTTCGGTCTTTATCACATTCTGTCTGCTGCCTGTGGGCTTATACTGCGAGATTCCCTGTGCAATCTCCTCGTCCTCAAGTCCGAAGTGCTTGCCCAGAGCAGTTGCGCACAGAGCATTTGAAACCATATGTTTACCAAGTCCGTATACAGTTGCAGAAAATTCTGCGTCTGCGTACTTAACCGTGAATTCAGTTTTTGTTTCGTTGTCAGAGGTGATGGAATGCGCAGTATAATCACAGCCCTCACTGAGGCCGAAGAACACAGGTGTTCTTCCCTGCACTTCTTTTATCTCACTGAGTTTATCATCGTCACCGCAAAGGACAGCAATACCGCCTTCGCGCATAAAATCAAACATCTCGGTCTTTGCTTTTTTAACGCCGTCACGGTCAATAAGGCACTCAAGGTGGCATTTGCCGATATTTGTCAGCACGCACACATCAGGCTTTACAATCCGTGAAAGCACTGTCATCTCACCAAAATCGGAAATACCCATCTCAATAACCGCAATCTCTGCGTCCTCCTCCAGAGCAAACATAGTCAGCGGTACACCTAAATCGTTATTGAAATTCCCCTGAGTCTTGTGCACCTTGTATTTCTGTGAAAGCACAGATGCTATCATCTCTTTGGTTGTGGTCTTACCCACAGAGCCTGAGATTCCGATAAATGGTATTGAGAAAGTCAGTCTGTAAGCAGTGGCAATGTCAATGAGAGCCTGCTTTGTGGATTCAACCAGAATGTGGGGAGAATTGTCAGCAGGTGTTTTCTCGCACAAAGAGCACAAAGCACCCACCTCAATACACTGAGGTATAAAGTTATGTCCGTCTACTCTCTCCCCTGCAATTGCGGCAAAAAGAGAATCTTTCTGTACCTTTCGGCTGTCAGTAACTATGGAAGAAATCTCCTTTTCAAGCAGGTCTGCCTCGCCAAAATACTGACCCTTGCAAGCATCAAGCGCCTGCTTTAGTGTAAAGCTTTTCATACTCTGCACCTCGTTAATATAGTATAGAAATTACTCACCGATGATTTTAATCAGTGCGTGTTTCTTTCTCATTCCGTCCATTTCATAGTAGAAAATCTGCTCCCATGTACCGAAGTCAAGGCGTCCGTTTGTAATGGCGCAGACTACCTCACGACCCATAATTGTACGCTTCAGGTGAGCATCTGCGTTATCCTCAAAACCGTTGTGGTCATACTGACTGTAGGGCTTTTCGGGAGCAAGACGCTCAAGCCATCTCTCGTAGTCACGGTGAAGTCCCGACTCATCATCATTTATGAAAACAGAAGCGGTAATATTCATAGCATTCACAAGGACCAAACCTTCTTTGACACCGCTTTGGTCAATGGCACGCTGTACATCGTTTGTAATATTTACAAGCCCGCGTCTTTTGGGAATATTGAACCAGAGTTCTTTTCTGTAGCTTTTCATAACCCACCTCAGAACATATAGCCATCGTGTCCCCAGAACTCGGTTTCTGAAAACTTCACATAAATACGTGATGAGGGAATAGACAGTTCTTCTGAAAGAATATTACAAATTTCAGCAGTGAGTTTTTCATAAGAAGCCTTGGGAGCACTATGGAGCAGTGCCACCTCAACGTAGGCGGCGTCCTCATCGTTAGTACCTGCAAACCACAGACGGCAGTTTTCTTCAAACTGAAGCATCAGATAAGCCTCAGGCTTACCAATAAGCGAAAGTGCCTTGCCAAGTCTTGCTTTCAGCACTTCCTCCTGTTCAAAGGTAATCTCTGTTGTAACTTTAGTGTTGATAAAAGGCATATTTTATAACCTCCGCAATCTGAATTAATAAATGTATTATACCATTATACCATAGATAGTGCAAGAAAAACTGCGTTTCCTGCAACAGCAAAGGACTGTGCAAAATCCGCACAGTCCTTTACTCAGTCACTTTTTGCGTGTTATCACAACCGCTTGTTTTCCCATTTCATTATACCTTTTCTCGGAAAGTGTTCTCTTGTATTTTGTCAACTCTCCGCTCATCGGGTCGTTGAAATAACAATAATCCTCATCGTAGCCTGTAAGCACCAGGCAATGCTCACCCGATGTCCAGACAAAGTGCTCACCCTCAGGTGTTATCCATTTATCACCCTTTTTCACAGGAGCCATATCCATAGTTGCCCACACAAGTACAGGCATACCATTATCAATATATTCACTGAGAAGAAAATCAAAACCTTTGCCAATGACTGTGTAAGCATCGCAAACATTGCTGTTATCATTGATACTTTGTGCTATCACAGGAGCATAGCAACCATAGCCGTATGTGGTAAAGGGATCACCGGCAAAGGCTTTGCTTGGGTCAGGTCCAAAATCCTCTCCCTTGTATGTATAGAAGTCACTGTTCTTTGGTAGCCACTGAGATGCAAAGGTTTCCATATCCACCAGATCTCCGTAAAAGTTCAGCACCATAACCGCAGAAACACTCTCACACCCTGTGGGAAGCAGAGGGTACTGGCACAAAGGAGCAACCTCAATATTCACTGATGGGCTGGTTTCCACTACTACTCCGTTATGCGGAGTAAAGTTTTCTTTATCATCTCTTATACAACACCTGACAAGAGGTAACACCAAAAACACAATAACAATAACACCCACCACGGCGCTTGCAAACGCATATCTTCTGCTTCTCATAGAAAACCCGCCTTCCCTTGATTGCTTAAATCTTAAGTCAGGCGGGTATCAGATTTTTTTCAAACTTGTATCAGGGTTGTAAATTCTCAGTTTATAACCTCGTAGGTTTCATCTAACTCGTATCCCCACATAGGCTTGATGTATATGCTCAGATACACAAATTCATCGTAAGTCTCGCTGAGCACCCCATATTCAATATCAGAAGCAGAAATAGTTGACAGATAGTATGCTTCTGCTGTGTATTCCCAAGCACTCTGAAAATTCTTTGCCTCTTCAGCAGACAGCCCCCGAGGTGTATAGATAAACTCGAAAACCAGACCTGTGTTCTTCTCAAAACTCATAGTAAGATATGGTTCAAAATAAATCTGCACCACTTCCATAGTAGCCAATCTGTCAAATGCCATCACAAGGGCTGAGTTTATTTCTGCACCATGGATTGAGGCTGTTCTGATTATCTCGGTTATCTCCTTGCAAAAATCCTGTTCTTCTGCAAACAGTTCCTGCGCAACCTTAACTGCTGAAGCTCTCAAATCATCATAGTTTACTTTTGCGTGGGTGTAGCTGTAAAGAAAATCCCCCTTGGCATAAGCAGTTGCAACTTCTGTTTTAGTGAGAGGTCTTTGCACAGGCGAAGCAGTTGATTTATACACAGTCTCCTTATTCATTTGGGCAGAGGACAAAGCTCCTGCAATGTCAGGTGCAACAAGTATAAGCAAGGTTGCCACTAAAACCGCCAGAAAAGACAATATGTAGTTTGTGTGCTTTTTCTTATTCATTCTGCTTTTCCTCCTGCGTGTATTTTTTCAGTACAAAAGACACCGATGTTCCTTTGCCGACTTCTGATTCCACGCAAAGTCTTGTGCCGTGTACCTCGCATATTTCTTTGCAAAGGGAAAGCCCTATACCTGCCCCGCCCCGTTTTCTTGAACGGGACTTATCTTCTCTGTAAAAGGGCTCTGTAATACGAGCTATGTGTTCCTTGTCGATGCCGTGGCCTTTGTCCGACACAGTAATTCTTATTTCATCTCCCAAATCCTTACCAAAAAGTTCAACCTGTGAATTTACAGGCGAAGCTTTAAAGGCATTGTCAACAAGATTATAAATTAGTGACAAAAGCATAGGCTCAGAAGCCTTCACAACCCCTTTTCCCAAATCCGTCACAAGAGAAACCCCATACTTTTTCTCAGAAAAAACCATAGTACTTCTCACTGTTTTTTCTATATTTTCAAGGCAAACACAGTCTAAAACAGGTTTTTCCCTGGAGGTTACTATAAGTTCCAGAAGTTGCATAGACAGTTTTTCAAGCCTTTTTCCCTCTTTATATATGGTCTGTGCCGCATCTGTCCTTTCCCCTTCTGACAAATCGTAAGTAGAAAGCATATCTGCATATCCGATAATCGAGGTAACAGGAGTTTTTATCTCATGGGTAAAATCTGCCACGAAGGTGTCACGGCGGTGACACTCCTCCTGAATTGCCTGAAGTGACTGTGCAACCACAACCGACATAGTGTTGAAGTTTTCGGCCAGCGTTCTGATTTCTTCTGTATTTCCCTTTGCATCAATGCAGAGTCCGTAGTTACCCTGAGCAATATGCTTTGCAGTATCAGACACTTCAGACAAAGGTTTTGTCAGTCTCTTTGCAAATATAAAAAGCAGACCTCCGCAAAAAACAGACACCAGAAGCACTGTAATACGATACTGAGTCCACAACTTTTCGTTGGATTTCACAAGAATAGAAAAATCAGACTCACATCTGATAACATACACATTATCTTTAATCCGTACCTTACTTCCGATTTCAAGGACACAGGACTCTTCGTCCCCTGTGAAAACCATCAGCACATTATCATCTGCAAGACTTGCGTATTTTCCGCTTTTATCAAGGTTAAGCGGCAACACATCAAACTCTGTAACAGAGCTGTCCAGGGTGCTTGCAATCTGACTTTCCATGGTACCGGAAAGCAAAACATAGTCAGCCTTGCTGAGAGTCAGCACATCAGAAAGTGAATAAAAACTGTTCACCGCATAAGCATGAGAGGTCTTACATCTTTCTACTCTTTCATTCCACAGGGTGTCGGTGGTGCTTTTCACAAGAAAGAATCCACCCAATCCTGCAGACAAAAGCACCATTATATATGCAATAAAAAAGAATTTCCATGATAGTTTCATATGAGCCTCTCAGGACAAAACCTGTAACCTATCTTATAAACCGCCTCTACAGCATCTCCGAGACGCAGTTTTTTCTTCAGCCTTTGTATGTGTAAATCTATGGTGCGTGTGCCTCCGTAGTAAGGCTCCTGCCACACATACTCGTATATTTTTTCTCTGTAAAGAGCAATTCCTCTGTTCCTTACAAGATACAAAAACAAATCATACTCTTTCATAGAAAGAAGAACTTCTTCACCCTCTGATGTAACCGTTCTGGACATAGTATCTATTCTTATTCTCCCCAAGTCTATATACCGCTGTTGCTTATTATACCGTCTGAGCACCGCCTCGATGCGTGCAAGCAGTTCCTGCAAATCAAAAGGCTTCACAATGTAATCGTCTGCTCCGAGCCGAAGTCCTTTTATCCTGTCATTAACAGTAGCCATAGCAGTAACAAAGATAACAGGAGTATCAAACTGCTTGATATATTCAATAAGTTCCGTACCGCTGATATTTGGAAGCATTATATCCAGAAGCACCAGGTCATATCTGTTATTCTCCAGCAGCTTTGCACCTTCGTCACCGCTGTAGGCTATCTCACAACTGTAGCCGTTCTTTACAAGGCACAGCCTTGTCATCTGAGCAATAGACTCGTCGTCCTCAACAATCAGAATTCTGTTCATACAAAAGCCTCCTTTCTTTCGCTTTTATTATAAACCTGATTGTATCATATTTGTATCTTTAAAATAACAATACCGATTATCAACATAAAATCTGGCACTCGGCTGTTTTTTTACTGCAAAATTACATTTTTTTCTTTAAAGGTTTACATTTTAACACCTGTGTTGTATAATTGACCTGTATCAATATATTATAATATTGGAGGAATTCTAATATGGCACTTGTAAATGCAAAAGAAATGCTTACAAAAGCAAAGGCTGGCCACTATGCTGTTGGTCAGTTCAACATCAACAACCTTGAGTGGACCAAAGCAATACTTCTCACTGCTCAGGAGTGCAACTCTCCTGTAATCCTCGGTGTATCTGAGGGCGCAGGCAAGTATATGTGCGGCTACAAGACCATCGTTGGCATGGTTAACGGTATGATCGAAGAGCTGGGCATCACAGTTCCCGTTGCACTTCACCTTGACCACGGCTCATACGAAGGCGCAAAGGCTTGCATCGCAGCAGGTTTCTCCTCTGTAATGTTCGACGGCTCTCACTATCCCATCGAAGAGAACATTGCAAAGACAAAGGAACTGGTTGCTACTTGCGAAGAGCTCAACCTTTCTCTTGAGGCTGAGGTTGGTTCCATCGGCGGCGAAGAAGACGGCGTTGTTGGCGCAGGCGAGTGTGCAGATCCCGCAGAGTGCAAGATGATTGCTGACCTTGGCGTTACAATGCTTGCAGCAGGCATCGGCAACATTCACGGCAAATACCCCGAGAACTGGGCAGGTCTTTCTTTCGAGACTCTGGACGCTATCCAGCAGCTCACAGGTGATATGCCCCTGGTACTCCACGGCGGCACAGGTATCCCCGAGGATATGATCAAGAAGGCTATCGACCTTGGCGTTTCCAAGATCAACGTTAACACAGAGTGTCAGCTTGCTTTCGCAGCTGCTACAAGAAAGTACATTGAAGAGGGCAAGGACCTTCAGGGCAAGGGCTTCGACCCCAGAAAGCTTCTGGCTCCCGGCTTTGAGGCAATCAAGGCAACAGTTAAAGAGAAGATGGAGCTGTTCGGCTCTGTTGACAAGGCTTAATCTTAAGCAAAACTCAACTAAACAAACACAGACCGCTGAGTATTTTCATACCCAGCGGTCTTTTTATGCCTTAATATTTTTTACTCTCTCAGCAGTACAGTCAGGTCAATCTTTTCTGTACGTTTAACTGCACTGAAACAGACCCCTGCAGTAATCAGAATATACCCCGCAATCAAAGCCACAGCAATCAAAGGATTGTTGCTGACCGTAATCGCCATAAAGGTGTTACCAAACACACTGTCAAGATACGGATTCAGCGCAAAATGTGCAAGGAGATAGTATGTACCAACACCAAACACAAGCGAGAATGCAGTCAGCAACAGATGCTCTGCCAGTATAATTCGGAACATATCAATAGTCTTGTAACCTATGGCTCTGTACAATGCAAGCTCCGAGGTACGGGCTTTGATGTTACTTTTCAGGAACATATAATAGCCCAGTACTGTGAGCACAGTAAAGAAGGCAGTTACAACCAGTAAAATTATAAAGGCGGTGTTGTAAGTTTCTTCGTCAACATTAAGGTATTCCTCATAACAGGTGGTTACCTTCTGAGCCTCTTTGAATACCTCCTGTGTGTTCCTATGGGAATCAGTCACTATGATGTAGTGATGGTCACGCCTTATCTCAGCTCCCTCGGGAGCATTCTCCACTTTATACTCATAGGATTCTTTATCATATTTCACCATATCCGCATAAGGTACGAGAATAGTGCGTTTACTGGTAAAAATCGGGTCAGTGTTATCGTAGGTACCTACTATCGTAGTTTTTCTGGTTGCACCTGTCCAGTCCTGAAACTCCAGAGTCTGACCCACCAAATCCACACCATTAATTTTGACAATTCTCTGCTCCTTTGCATTGTACTCCTCGATATAATGGGGAATAACTGCAACACCTGTCTCATTTTCATCAAAAGTTCTGCCGCTTAATATCCTCACCTCAAAATATCTGTGCACAAAACTGAATATATAACTTTCGCTCAATACACCCCTTGCTTCTGACATAGTTATCGGGTAAGTGTCCTCATACATATCTACAACATGAGGAATGGTCATTATCTTGTCAATACGTCTCTGACGCTCCTCCTCATTGGTAGTGTATGACATACTTGCACCAAGTTCACGCTTTACAATATGGCGGTTAATCCTTGTCTCTATATTCTGACCCAGAGGGATAATTATGCCGATTGCAATGAATATAAGCACAAATGAAATCAACACAAAAAAGCAAAACACACCTGAGGATAACTTCCGTGATTTCAGAGAAGCCTTTACAATAGAATAATAATTTTTATTCTTCATCGCCTTTTTCCCTCAGTACTCCGTCCTTCATTATATATATTTTGTCTGCGTAATCGATTATAGCATCGTTATGGCACACAACAAGCACACCCTTTCCAATTCTTGACAACTTCTTCAGTTCCTCAAAAATCATAACCTCATTCTTGCTGTCAAGGTTACCTGTAGGCTCATCTGCAAGAATAAAATCAGGGTCATTTGCCAGAGCACGGGCTATAGCAACTCTCTGCTGTTCCCCGCCTGAAAGTTCCGAAGGATAATGCTCCACTCTGTGAGTAAGTCCCACCTTATCCGCAAGTTCCAGAGCATGGGCTTTCATATCTGTTCTCGTCTTGTATTCTGCATTAATAAACATAGGAAGCATTATGTTTTCGTACAGTTTCATATGGGCATTCAGGTGAAAACTCTGAAACACAAAGCCCAGTGACTTTTTACGCACATCGGCAAGCTGATTGTTAGAAAGTTGTGACACAACACTGCCGCCAATTACAACTTCACCCTCAGTACATTTATCAAGCAAACCCATAACCTGCAGGAGAGTGCTCTTTCCACTGCCTGACTGACCCATAACAGCAACAAACTCACCCTCTGTTACAGTTAAGGATACATTATCCATAGCCTTAACTCCATTGGGGTATATCTTGCTGACATTTTTCAGTTCAATGGTTTTCATATTCATACCTCCTATTTTACACTCATTGCTTCTCTGGGCTCAATTCGCAAAAGTTTATTCAGCATAAACAGCTCAGTGACAACAGGCACGAGCAACGCTATCAAAGCGGAAACCCCAAGGAAGAAAAAGTAAATTTTCCAATCCATCAGATACATAAGTTGATTGAAGGTGCCATGTTCAAACTTTAGGTTTATGAGAAACGCCGCAAGAGTTGACACCGCACCGCCTACGAGGAAAGCCCTCAGAGACAAATACATCTGCTCCCATAAAAGAACTGCGAAAATCTGCCTGTTCTTATATCCGATAGCCTTCATAAGTCCGATATAACCTTTGTGTTCAGTAATAGCATTTGACGAGGACTGAACAAGGAGTATCACCGACACTACAACTATTGCCAAGGTCAGAAATGTACCCACTGTCTTGAAAAGATTTGCAAGTATTATTGTAGAATCCCTGGGCGTCCTTAAAGGCTCTCCTGATATATCACATTCCAGATTATGTCTTACGTAATTGACAACATCGGGGATATTGCTGTAATCATCCACAACTACCAGATGTGTATGAAGAGAAGGGTCATTCCAATACCGTGCCATATGGCTGTCACCGGAAGGGTCGATACCAGTTTCCTTCATAAACATTTCAAGCATAAGCCTCTTTGTTTCATGAGATACAAACACAGAACCATAATACCCTGACGTAGTGTTGCTGCAGGGATAAACGCCCACTACCTCCAGCGTCATCTCAGTAGTTCTGAGCTGTGTCAGTTCTGTGTAAATCTGCCCATCGTCTTTGGGCATATTATATGTAAAATCAATCTTACCCTCATAACCGTTTACAGTAAGGGTTTTTCCAATCAGAGTTCTGCCGTCTATATACTCAAGGTCTTTATACCCACGTTCAAAGTCATCCATATAGGGATAAAATATGCTTGGAACGAGGCAACTGAACACAGGTGCATCATCAAGTGATTTACCCTTGATGATTCTTTTTTCCTCACCCTCAAAAAGTGCATCAACGTTTACATAAGCCTCTTGTAATTCAAGTTTTTCACTAATAGCCGTATCCGTGGTTTCTTTTATGCGGAGTTGGAGCGGATACATACACGCCGAATCTGTCACAAGCTCCACGTGCTCTGCAGATGACACCGCATCTACTATCTCCTCTGTAACAGGTCCGAGAAAGGGCAGAACCTCAAGGGCTCTTGCTCTGTAATCTTTCTTGTAGCTGTTTACTGCTTCGACGGTCACAATGGAATAGCTGGAGATGAGGGTAACAGCAATAATAAGCAGGCAGATGAGGATAGTAACCGCACGGTTGCTTTTGTTACCTTTTACATTGGCTTTAGACAGAAAATGTAAACTTCTGAGCTTCATACTAACCCTTCTTTACCTTGTTAATTTTCACTAAAATTCTAACTCAGTCATCTTATATTTTTAGCATAACATTTACAATAAGGTTTGTCAATAAATTTGGGTTATATTTGTGGCGTTTTTTATCAAACAAAAGAAAGCTGGGTTTTTTTACAACTCAGCGGGCTTTTTTTGTTCAGATATTAATTTGTGATGTTAATCAGAGGTTAACTCAAGAAAGAATTCCGTAGGGACTGCAATACAGGTTTACAGTAACAGTCTTATCGTAAGATGTAAGAAATGCTTTATAAGTCGCAATTGCGGTAGCTGATGCGCAGTTACCACTTTTTGTGCAGGATGTACTTTTGATTGTCCAGCTTGAATTTGATGATGTTGCACTACGGGATACACTTGTGCAGGAAGAGGTGGTGCCATTGTAAGTAAAAGTACCGTTTACAGTAACAGACCACAATGTTTCCCCATCACTGTTTTTATAGTTGGATGTTTTAGAGCCTGACTTTGTAGCAGCTCTTGCATTTGTTTCATAACAGGTGATAGTGGTTTCGATATAGTCACCATTTTCAAGATATGTAATAGTAGTTTCGGTATTATTTGCTACCTCAACTGCCCCTACAGGAAAGCAAAGTACAGAACAAATTAAAAGTGTAATTATTAATGAGATTATAGTAAATTTTTTCATAGAATAACTCCTCCTAAATTAATTTTCATTGATTATTGTTTCAACACCAACAACTTCTTCTCTCAACATTTTCTGTTTAACATTATAAAAATGTAAACAAAGTGCCGAAGTTGCTACAGTTGCCAGAACAAGCAGAACAGCAACAGCAGTCTTTATGAATCCGGTGACTCTGATTTGCTTTGCTATGTATTCTGTATCAACTGCAGAAAAATAGTTGTTAACTATCTCGTTGGGTTTGCCGTAGTTTTCATACAGTTCCTGTTTGGAAGTGACATTTTCTTCTTCACAGTAATCCTCAATGTCTGAAGCAAGTTTCTTTATGTATTCTCTTTCGGGCTTTCGTTTAATCGGGAACAGTGCTTTTATCTCAAGAATATATTCCCTGCATATTTTATTCATTTGCTTTATCCTCCCCCTCAATATTTGATAGAATCCTCATAACTCCTTCAGTAGTGTTTCTGTAGTTTTCCATAAGCTCGTTAAGGTATTCTTTCCCTTCACTCTCAAGGTGATAATAAACCCTTGTTCTTCTTTTGCCCACAAGCTTTGAATACTCGCTGATTTTCCCCTCACTTTCCAACTTATACGCTGCGGTATAAATTGTGTTCTGAGATATAGAGAGCAAACCGTCAGAAAACTCCTTTATGGATTTGACAATCTCATACATATAACTGTCGTGACTGTCAAGAAGAGAAAGTATAAGCAAGTCAGTTATTCCGTTCATAAAATAGTTTTTACTCACACATTCCACCTCCTGTATTAATATACACTACCACTATTAATATACACTAATACCTCAAGAAAATCAATGTTGTGTTAAGCAAAATATTGTTGACAAGTAAATAAACAGATGTTATTATGAAATTGAAGAATAACCACACATAAAAATAAAAGTTTCTTCAAAATAGTCTAATATGAGAGGACGTGAAACCGATGTACTGTTCAGAAACCACCGAAGCAATATCAAATTTTAACAAAACAATTACAGGAGGAACAGTTTATGAAAAAATCAAAAATGTTATGTGCAATCACCTCTGTACTGATGGCATTTTTGCTGTTTGTACTATCGGTTTCTGCCCCGGTAGGTGCACTGAGTACAGTTGCCACCGCAAATAAAAACAAGATTGACTCTGCCCTTAAGGAGAAAATGGCAACCGCTTCTCCTGATGAGAAGATACCCGTAGCTATCTGGTATGCCGATGTAGACCAAGATAATATTGATAAGCTCACAGCAGAAAAGGTAGGATTCACTCAGGATGATGTTGCAGTAGCTTACGAAATGCCCTCAACCGAGCTTCTTGCTTCTCTGGAAAAAGAAGAAGCAGGTGCAACTGACGAGACGCAGGCATACTTAAAGCGTACAGAAAGGCAAAGAGAATTGGAACGTCAGAGAACAGACGAGTACATAATGACCCGCCGTGAGTTCTCCCGCGAAAAGTATAACGCAAAATCTGCTGACATAATAAAGGATATAAAAATTAAAGATGAAGATATAACCTTCAAAAGCCAGTATGCACCGATGATTCTTGCTGAATTAACAGTTTCAGAAGTTCTGTTAGTAATAAAGAATAGTTATGTTATTAGTGTTGTGTTTTTTGAAAATAGAGAATTAATTGAAGATAGTTTAATTTCAGCAAAAGAGGCAACAGGAGTCAATAAAATAAACAATAATAGTATCTTGGGACTAACTGGAGCCGATGTGAAGGTTGGGCTTATTGATTCGAATGTCGTTTATGTGGCAAATACTGGTGTTGAAAATCGATATATTGTACCTAATAATAGTGTTCCGAGTATAAAATTTGCTTTATATGCTAGAAAAATTATAGATTATGGTAATGTGGTTATAGTCGATAATAACAATACACCAAACCCTACTGGTAGTCATGCGGATGCAGTAGCAAACACATTATTGTCTGTTTCTCCTGGTATTACATTATATAGTTGTGCAATAGATGAAGGTATATTCGATTTTAGTACTATTGAGGCAATGATAGCGGAAGGAGTGCAGCTTATATCATTGTCAGGCAGTTATCACGAGTTGGAAACAAGCGATGAATATGTATATAGTATTTGGGATAAATGGTTTGATCATATTGTTGCATTTCATGGCATCACCGCACTAACCAGTGCAGGAAATACAGGAAACAATAATACTGATTACACTTATATTGATGAAAACGGGAAAGAGATTCAAGCATACGGACCTGTGGTTGGGGCTCCTGGTTTGGCATACAATGTGATTACAGTTGGTGCTTATAATGATGAGAGCGAGCCTGATACATTTCGCTCATATACATCTTATCGTAATTCTATAACAAGAGAAGATGACATAACTTTGATAGGTTGTGAAAAACCGGATGTGGTGGTACCTGATACTTTTAATGGTGAATATACGAGTAATTCAACACCATTTTTAGCGGGAATAATTGCACTAATATATGAATTAAAGCCATCTTTAGCTATGTATCCACAAGCAACTAAAGCAATAGTTTTAGCATCTTGTCACCGAAAAGTTGTACAGACTTCTGCTGATGGAGGGCAAGAAACCATATATCAGGGAATAACAGACAGACAAGGTGCTGGTGCTCCTGATGCATGGATAATGACAAGTATCGTGTGCAACGGAACATATGGTGTTGGAAGAATTAAAGGTGCTAGAACACAAGCTGTAAGACGATTTGTTATGCCATCATACGATGCTTCTAAAATAAATGTAAGCCTTACTTGGATAAAAGAAAACACATATGACAACATCCATCACGAAACATTTGGATATTTACTTGAAGGTGATTATGTTAATTTGAATCTTTCTGTATATAATAACGGTAATGAAGTCGGTTCTTCAAACTTAGCAAAAAGTTCAACAGAAATGGCGTACTTTAACATTAATAACACAGAAAAAGACTATGAAATAAGAATTAACAAAGCAAACACTTCGTATACTGAAACTGTTCGTTTCGGATATGCATACAGCACGGATAAACCATTTTTTCCTGCTGTAACAGAGGAAATTGGAGTGGAAGATTGTTTTACAGATGAAGGTATCTATTACATAAGAAACTACTATACCGATAAATACCTGACACTTGACACAACTACAGGTGAAACCACGATGCAGGATTTTGCAACTACTGCAGAGGGTAGGCAGAATCAGATATGGGTACTTAAAGGCACTCAGGACGATTATGAACTTCTGCCTGCTTACGGAAGTGTTGGACAGAAACTGAATTTTGGTGCTCAGGTGGGAACAAATCCCTATTATAAATCTGTTATAGGAACAAGTGACCTGAATTTGAGAGTGGAGTCTTGGGAGACTGATACAAGTCTTGAGCCAGATGCTTATGTATTTAAGTCAACAAGCGGAGGTAGTAACAATATTATGTCATATACTTACTCCACTGGCGTGTTTGTCCGTTCCGAAACAGAATCTGTAGTGAATATGTACAGAATGTGGGTACTTGAGGATATTAACTACCGCAGAGGAGATGTTGATTTGGATGGTGCTATAACCATTAAGGATGCTACTGCCATACAAAAAAACTTAAGTAACATGGAAACTTTTAATAATGTTCAAAATTATTTAGCGGATTACGATTTTGACAGAGCAATAACAATCAAAGATGTGACAGCAATTCAAAAATACTTAGCGTTAAAAGCTAAGTCTATATCAGAATAGTTTTAATTAATATAGATTTGGGTGATTTTATGAAGAAGATTCTGAGTTTTACATTGGTACTTATTCTAATTCTGAGCACTTGCCTGGCAGTTTCTGCAGTGGACAGCGACACCGCTCTTGAGCAGAAATTCTATGATTATTGTGCAGATGTTTTGCCTGAGGACAAAAAGCCTGCTGAAGGAGATAAGGTGAAAATCCAGGTTTCAATGGAACTGAACGGAGCAACTTATTTTCTTGGCAGATGCGAGTGGCTGGAAATTAACGGTGAAGAATGTCTTGCTTTCTTTGATGACGATATTCTTAGAACAAACATCACCTTTGCTCCCTATGATTTGGGAGTTTATATGAGCAGCGGTGACGAGATTTATACCCTCGCAGAAGCATACGAAGCAGGCTACATCACAGATGTGACTCTTCTTAAACCTGAGTTTAATGGATGGATTAGATTTTACACAAAACATATAAGCAATCCTGAAAATAAATATGAGGATGAATTTATATTCTTGGAACGTATCGGCGATTCCGAAGACTATTGGGATTTACCCTATACTTACTATGAAGGATACGAATATTTCTCTCCTGACAACACAGCAACGGGTGATGAAGCAACAGCAGATTATGTGCTTATTACCTATTATACAAACTTGTATCTTAATGCTCCTACTATAAGGGTTATCGGAGATTATGTAATGATGGATTCACCAAGCACACATTGTCCCTATGAATTCGGCAAATGCATCTATGTGCCTGCTGAAAGCAGGGTATATTCTATCAGTGAAGCATATCGTATTCAGCTTGAAGGCATAGAAAAAGTTTTTACTGAGGGCGGTCTTGGTAAGCGAATCGGAGATATGGACAAAGACAGAATTATCACAATCAAAGACGCTACCTATATTCAGAAGTGTATTGCAGGACTTGAGCAGTTTGAGTTAGGTGACGATTTGGGTGAGTGGGTATATTCTGCAAATGCGGATAAGAGGATTCCACGTTTTCTCTCCGATTTCAATCGCGACGGAGAGAGAAATATCAAAGATGCTACCGCCATTCAGAAACACATCGCAGGGCTGGAGTATTGAGATTTTTCACATTTCTGTAATGAGGTGATTTTATGAAGAATTTGATTTCCCTTATAATTATAATCATTATGTTGTTTTCTTGTTGTTTTTCTGCTGCTGCATATGACCCTTATGAACCAGGTTCAGAAGAATATGAGAGGCAAAGAGCTATAGAAGCAGAACTTTTACCTTTGCTTGCTGATTTCGTTACCAAAGAAACAGGAAACGATAGTATAACAAAGTCGGAGGCCAAGCGGTCTTAGGAAGACAACATGTTTCCCCAACT
>JAZQHL010000082.1:0-3973 GCA_045540595.1 Ruminococcus sp. | reverse complement strand
ACGGCGGTGCTCAGGAGCGTTCACGCCGTGCAGGTACTGAGAATGTAGCAGGTATTGTAGGTCTTGCAAAAGCAATGGAGCTGGGAATCTCCACTATGGAGGAAAGAAACAAGCGCCTTACCAGAATGCGTGACCGCCTTATTGACGGACTGCTCACTATCGAGAGAAGCCGTCTCAACGGAAGCCGCACCCACAGACTCCCCGGCAATGTGAATATGTGCTTTGAGGGTATCGAGGGTGAAAGCCTGCTTCTTCGTCTTGACCTTGCAGGTGTCAGTGCTTCTTCAGGCTCTGCCTGCACATCAGGCAGCCTTGACCCCAGCCACGTACTTCTGGCTCTGGGCCTCCCCCACGAGATTGCACACGGAAGTCTGAGACTTTCTTTCAGCGATGACAACACAGAGGAAGATATCGATTATCTTCTGAAGGTTGTGCCTGAAATTGTAACTTACCTTCGCAGTTTCTCTCCCCTGTGGGATAAAATAATCAGTGAATAATATAAGGAGAACATATTATGGCATATTCAGAAAAGGTTATGGACCATTTTGCTAACCCCCGCAATGTAGGCGAAATCCCTGATGCTGATGGTGTTGGTGAAGTTGGCAACTCCAAATGCGGAGATATTATGAGAATGTATATCAAGGTTGAGGGCAATGTAATCGTTGATTGCAAATTCAAGACCTTCGGCTGCGGTGCTGCTATTGCTACAAGCTCTATGGCTACAGAGCTTATCAAGGGCAAGACCATTGAAGAGGCACTGAAGCTTACAAACAAGGCAGTTATGGAAGCTCTTGACGGACTTCCCCCAGTAAAGGTACACTGCTCTGTGCTTGCTGAGCAGGCAATCAAGGCAGCTCTCTCTGATTACTACACAAGACAGGGTATCGATCCCACTCCCATCGTAGGTGTAATCAAGGAATGTGACCACGACCATGGTTGCGGTTGCGACAACTGCAGCTGATAATACAAAACTCAAGGGACAGGCTTTACGCTTGTCCCTTTTTTGTACGACAACATGTATACTCACTACAAATGTCGTTGTCATGTGTTGGCAAAGACTAATGATGTGTAGCACACGCTATATATGTTGCTGTATAAACAGCGTTTCCACCTCATCCGTCACGGCGTGCCGTGACACCTTCCCCTCAAGAGGAAGGCTCTACAAAACGGCGTTCCGGATGGACCCTGTTTAACTCACCCATATCAGCAAAAGTAAAAGCCGCCTCCCATAAGGAGACGGCTTTTGGCATGCAAAATATTAATGGCATTCACTTATGCTCAATTATTCCTGGTTTTTGCGGAGTCTGCTGAGTTCTTCAAGGAAGGTGTCAGTATCCTCAAAATTCTTATAAACAGATGCAAAACGTATGTAAGCAACCTTGTCGGTTTCCTTGAGGATTTCCATTACAAGTTCACCGATATGCTGAGAAGTAACCTCTCTGTCATATCCGCTCTGGAGCTGAGCCTCAATGGAATCAGCCATACCCTCAATCTGCTCCATAGAAATGGGACGCTTCTCACAAGCACGGAGCAAACCGGACATAAGTTTGCTTCTGTTGAAAACTTCACGGGATTTATCTCTTTTTACAACAACAATGGGAACGGTTTCGATTACTTCGTGGGTAGTAAAACGCTTGGCACAGCCGAGACATTCCCTGCGGCGTCTGATACGCTCACCGTCGTCTGCAGGACGGGAATCGATAACCTTACTTTCTTCAAATCCACAAAACGGACACTTCATATACAAACACTCCATATATAGTATGTAATTTCCTATATTGAAATTATAACACAATATTTAGCAAATACAAGTTACTATTTTTTAAGAATGGTTACAGATTATAAATCTTTTAGGGAATAATCCTTTATTACACTGAATTCAAGATAAAAAGAAAGCCATCTGCATAAACAGATGGCAATTTTTTATTCATTAATCGTCAGAATCTGAGTGCTCCATACGTTTTATATAGTAGGCATCATAGAAGCCTGTGATAACAATAAACACAATACCTGCAATACCAAGAATATACTTGATAAGGAATTGTCTAAGATCATAAGACGATTCGTAAAGATTGAAAAGTTGTATCACCCACAGAAGTGCACCCACAAGTACAAGCATTGCCTCGTGACCTTTAATGAATCTGCGCACATAAAGGACAATAAGCAAAAGTGTGCCAAGAAGTGATCCCCATATTTTTGAAATAACATCAAGGAAGTTTACATTCTCAACGTAAACAAACACACCATCATCTGCATGAAGAGTACCATTGAGAGCCTTAAAAACAATAACAAGGAACTGAATAACAAGAAGGATTATTCCCAAAGTATATGCGTACAAACCATAATCATGACGTTTCATAAAAACACCGCCAAAATAACATTATCTTTCAAAACAATATTACAATATCCTGTTTGCAATGTCAATAAAGTTTTATACAGTTTGCAAATACCCCTTGTTTGGTCCTGTATAGCCCAATATACATTCAAAGAAACACAAAAGCCCCCGGACCGAAAAGTCCGGGGGCAGAAGCACTATGTTATACAGTTGTGATTAAGACTTATGCCATCTCACCGATCATGGAATCTGTGAGGAGGTCAGCAATCCACTTCTGGATTTCTGTTGCGTCCTTGATGTTGATTGTTTCGTCAAGGTTTGCATCGGCTGCTGCATCAACAAAGCCTTCAACCTCAATGTCAGCAATCCACTTCTGGATAGCAGTTGCGTCCTTGATGTTAACTGTGTTGTCACCGTCAGAGTCACCGATCATATAATCGCCTGCAACAGGAGCAGATACTGTAGGAGCAGTTGTATTGTTATCAGGCTCTGTGGGAGCAGTTGTGTTATCATCAGGCTCTGTGGGAGCTGTTGTTGTATCCTCATCGCCACCGGGAATAGCTGTGGGAATGAATGTGGGAGTCCAGTAACCAACTTCCCAGTTGCCGTCTGAGTTCAGCTTATCAAGCCATACACCGGAGCTCTGGGGAACAGAAAGGTCAGCTGTCTGGTTGGAGCCGCCGCCCTGACCGTTGTTGATAATGTACATATTGTACTCAGCAGGAATATAAGCAACCCACTGTCTCTCGCCAAAGCCGTTATCCTCTGTAACAAGCTTCATGGGAGTACCGGGCCATGTAACGAGGCAATCCTCTGTACCCTCTACCCAGCAGTAGGAGTAAGCTGTTGTCCATGTCTTGGAGGAAAGAACGAGAGTTGTGTAGCCCTCAAACTCAGGATATGTGCCTGAAGCGGGATCTACAGGATATGAATAGGGATCGAAGGGAAGCTCAGGCTTCTCCCACTCTGCATCGTCTGCATAGTAGATAACTGCGATACCTGTATCACCGATTGTACCTGTGAGCTGCTGATCAACAACTGTGAACTCGTTGCCTGTGATAGCATCAATGTAGTTACCATCGGGAAGTGTGTAGGAACGCATATTAACAGCCTTAGTTGTGCCACCAAGGTTAACAAGTGTAGCACCTGCGCCAACAGCCTCGTCAACACGCTCGATGAGTGTTACCTTATCGGATGTTGTGTTGTACTCGGGAGTCATACCGAAGAAGTTGTCAAACTGGTTAACAGCTGCAACCTCGGGACGTGCCCAGGAAGTGATGTTAGCATCACCAAGCATAATGTCGTAGCAGATCTCTTCGATAGCAGCACGGTTTGCACCTGTTCTGTCATCGGGACGTGCAAAGTAGATAGCAGACATACCCTGACGAGCTGCTGTAAGAGCCCAGATCTTGTTTCTCTGCTGAACTGTTAAGGAAGAAGTACCGCCGTCGATATATGTATCGTGGGACTCGTTCCACTGGATAACATTTTCCTTAGTGAAGTTTGTGTTCGGATAGAAAGGAATAGCATTACCTGCTGTACCATTCTTTGTAACTGCATCTTTGATTCCCCAATAAGAAGAGGAGTCAGTAACATCCATAAGTTCTGTGTACTCAGAAAAGGGACGACCGTCGCCGC
>JAZQHL010000081.1:0-7075 GCA_045540595.1 Ruminococcus sp. | reverse complement strand
CTTATCAAAGCCATAGATAACTTCGACCCTGCACTTGACGTCAGATTCTCCACCTACGGTGTACCGATGATAATCGGTGAGGTGCGCAGATTCCTGCGGGATAATAACCCTATCCGTGTGAGCCGAAGTATGCGTGATACTGCATACCACGCAATGCAGATAAAGGAGATGCTCACAAATAAAAACGGCAGCGAGCCCACTGTGGAGGAAATTGCCAGAGAGATGAATGTGCCGAAGGAGCAGGTGGTGCTGGCATTGGAAGCGATTGTGGAGCCTGTGTCGCTGTATGAGCCTGTTTTTTCTGACGGGTCGGATACGGTCTATGTTATGGACCAGGTGGGGGACAAGCGGACAGACTCGGACTGGCTGGAGGAAATTGCCCTCAAGGAGTCCATTGCAAAACTCTCTGAGCGGGAGAAAAAGATTCTGGGACTTCGTTTTTTCAAGGGTAAAACCCAGATGGAGGTTGCCGAAGAAATCGGCATATCTCAGGCGCAGGTCAGCCGTATTGAAAAGGGTGCGCTTGATACTATCAAACGTGAAGCCTTTTAACTCTGATTGATATATTTGTGAATCCGCAGTCAGCCTTCAGGCTGGCTGTGTTTGCTTTTTTAAGGAGGCTCCGGATATAGGGGATAATCTGTCTTTGTGTTTTATCTGAATTAAATTTTAATTTGATATTGCAATCGAACAAACATTCTGTTATTATATAATTACAGAATGTTCAAGGAGGTATGGAAGTGGATAAAAAATACTTGTGTATAGACCTTAAGTCCTTCTATGCCTCGGTTGAGTGCGTGGAAAGACGCCTGGACCCGCTGACTACAAACCTTGTGGTGGCAGATATCAGCCGTACAGAAAAGACTATCTGCCTTGCGGTTACTCCGTCGTTGAAGTCCTTTGAAATTCCCGGCAGGGCAAGGCTCTTTGAGGTGTTGGAGCAGGTGGGCAGAATCAATGCTGACCGCCAGAGAAAAGCAGGCAAGGCTAAACTTCTCAAGGGCGTTTATGATATCAGAGAGATGCAGAATAACCCTTATATCGCCCTGGATTTTGTCATAGCACCGCCCCGGATGTCCCACTATATGAAATGGAGCACATACATTTATCAGATATACCTGAAGTATGTTTCTCCCGATGATATCCACGCCTATTCTATCGACGAGGTTTTCATTGATATTACGGGTTATCTTGAAAATGCAAAGATGACAGCCCGTGAGTTTGCTCAGATGATTATTCTGGACGTTGTTTATTCCACAGGAATCACCGCCACAGCAGGCATCGGCACCAATATGTACCTTGCCAAAATTGCAATGGATATCACTGCAAAGAAGATGCCTCCTGATGAAAACGGAGTAAGAATTGCAGAGCTTGACGAGATGTCATACAGAGAAAAGTTGTGGTCCCATACTCCCATTACAGACTTCTGGCGGGTAGGCAGAGGAATTGCAAAGAAACTTGAAAATTACGGTATGCACACTATGGGTGACGTGGCAAGGTGCTCGGTGGAATGTGAGGATTGGCTTTATCAACTGTTCGGTGTGAACGCAGAACTTCTCATAGACCACGCCTGGGGGTGGGAGCCCTGCACCATAGCCGATGTGAAGGCGTACAAGCCTGCCTCAACCAGTCTCAGCACAGGGCAGGTCCTGCATTGTCCCTACACATTTGAAAAAGCAAGGCTTATTGCAAGAGAGATGATAGATCAGCTTGTCTATGATCTTGTGGATAAAAAACTTGCAACGGACCAGTTGGTGCTCACAGTGGGTTATGACATCGAAAACCTGAGAAACAAAGAAATAATGAGCACATATAAAGGCGAAATAACGGTTGACCACTATGGCAGAAAGGTCCCCAAGCACGCCCACGGTACAACTAACCTTCCTGCAAAAACCATGTCCTCAACAGCACTCATAAATGCCCTTGTGGAGTTGTTTGACAGGATTGTTGATAGAAATCTTCTTGTGCGCAGGCTTACTATTGCAGCGTGCAGGTTTGTTGATGAATCAGAACTTGAAAAGGGCTTTGCTGCAGAGCAGCTTGACCTTTTTACAGATTATGACGCTCAGTCAAACTCTGAGTCCCTTTCAAGAGAAAAGAAGATGCAGGACGCAGTGGTGAACATAAAACACAGATTCGGCAAGAATGCCATCTTCAAAGGAATGAATCTGCGTGAAGGTGCAACCGCAATCGACCGCAACGGACAAATCGGCGGTCATAAGGTATAAGGTGACAGTATGGCAGACAATTACAAGGATATAATCAATCTTTCTTACCCTGCGTTAAAGACAAGACCCGGAATGTCTGTGTATAACAGAGCGGCTCAGTTTTCACCCTTTGCCGCCCTGACAGGTTACGATGAGGCGGTCAGGGAAACCGCAAGATTCACAGATGATAAAGCAGAGCTTGATGAATACCAGATTGCTATAATCAACCATAAACTGAATATGGTGTTGGAAAATAAAGACCTGAAGCCTGTGGTGTGTATTACTTTCTTCAGATCCGACACAAGAAAAAAAGGCGGAGAATATGTCACCGTCTCGGGAGTCATCAGAAAGATAGATGAAATCAGCCGCAGTGTTGTGCTTGCAGACGGCACCGCTATACCTATCGACCATATATATGACATAGAATCAGAACTTTTCTGATTCTGCGTTGTGCAGTGCTTATATTACGAGTACGGTCAGCGCTCACACTGTGAAGTTTTAATAAATTAAAACAGGATGCAAACCGATTCGGCCTGCATCCTGTTTCTTTGTGCTCTTGTAAAAAGATTTAGTTGTTATATTCTGTCAGAGGTGTGTATTTTATCTTTAGTTTTTCACCTGAACTTTTATATGAATCAATGAGGTCAAGAGCTTCTTTATCCGATATATGCACATAATCTTTTTCGTTCTTGCTGTTTGAACGGAAAAATGTATTATCATTTCCTGCATCGGTAAGTTCATCTATTATCCCTGATTCTTCAGCATAAAAAACATCAAGAGTTATTCTTTGCAGAAACTCAAGTTTGCCGTCTGTCAGTTTGTAAAAATCATGTCCGTTGCAACCGGCACCGCTACTCCAACCAAGTTCAATATATCCATTCTCATACAGAGAGTGTGTATAGCGCTCACCGCTACTGAACAAATGAATGGTATTTCCATCAGATATGGTATACAAGTCATATACATAGGTTGAATCGATGGAGGAAATTATCAACTCATCTTGACCGTTTCCGTCTAAATCAATCAGTGTGTAGCCGATTTCTGAAAGGTCGGAGTGACGACGATACATATAACTGGAATCCGGTAATTCGTGAATCAGAGGAGACGGGTCGGCTCTTTCCCAAGGAAAAGCGTCAATTACCATTTCTATGATTTCATCGTATGTGTATGGAACTATATGAGGGGTATGATTTGCAAAGTACTGTCGCTGATTGTGAGCAACAGTTTCCGTAGATGTTTCTGTTATAAGAAACTTTCCGTCAGTTTCCTCAAAGGTGAAATCGCAGGTGATAAGATTGTAGCCTGCTTGTCGGTTTCCTGCAGGAAGATAGTCTTCAGAGTATACCATTTCATAGGTTACTTCGGCGGTGATTATGTAATCGGAAACCTCTTTGAAGGATACAAAAGTCAGTGCACAGTCTTCAACACAGTTTACAAAGGTGTCAATTTCCTTGGTATCGGTGGGGTTGATTTTCCTTTCTTTGAAGCAGGAGTTCAGTTTTTCCACATCGTGAGTTTTGTAAGCTTCTATGTATTTTGTGATGGTTTCTGCCACCTTTTCACAGTTTGCATCTATCATTTCGTAGCCGTAGGGCAGACCGTTTTCTGTGAGAAAAATCTGTCCGTCTTTAACTCCGATTTGAAGTTTACGGCTTGCAGGCTTAAGCAAGGTGCTTCCGTCTGCTGAGGTGTAGCCTTCTCTTGTGCCGAGCAGATACACACTGCCGTTTTTGTCTTTTTCAAAACTGAAGTCAAGATGCTCACCTATAAAGCGGTTGTTGTATTTGACTTTGCCGTTTTCCTTTGCAATGACACGGAATGAATATACACCGCTTGTGTCACCCCAGACTATGGATACTTCTTCTATACTTCCGTCTCCGTCAATATCAAAATCTGCTGTTTCCTGATGCAGTGTTGTGTAAAGGTCATCTCCGTGAACAACTGTTGTACTGTTTGATTTTGTACGGAAAATGTCTCCGTCGCTGAAAGGATATCGTGCAACTTCATTGGCAGAGAATTTATACTTTGGAAGCTCTGCGGATTCATCGGCTATGAATTTAAGACGCTCAGAATCTATAACCTCAAACACATATTTGTTGCCGTCATCGGCTGTAAGTGTGAGTATATTACCCTCAGTTGAGTATTTGCCTGTGGGCACGTAACTGCTCAGCCCCGACAGGGTAAAGCTGAATGTCCTTGTCCGTCTGTAAAGGGTTATCTGAGGCTTCAGGACTTCTTCTGATTCGTTGAAGTAATAATGAGCCACATCTTCTTTTTCGGAGTTTTCGTAATTTACAGAGGTGTTTGTACTTCCCACAGTGAATTCAATCCATGCAGTGTAGTGAGTTGCTGTAGTCATAGGCTTGCTGTAGAAGTCAACCTCCAACTTGTACTGCCCCTGCTCAAGGTCACGAATGCCGTCCAAGGGGTAATCAATCTGCATGCTTGAGCCTTCGATAGTTACTTCCTGTGTGCTGTACCAAAGCACTGCGGTTTCTCTCTGGTCAACCCAGGTGTTGTTTACATTTTTGTACAACTTGAACTGTTCAATCACTGTAGAGATGTTTTTCTCGGCTTTATTGTGCCACATCACAGATAGAGTTGAATCAGTTGTGATTGAGTTACCGTCGTGGTTTTCTTTTTGGGTGAGGCTGAGAACTTCACCTGTGATTCCTGCGGGCAGAGACCCGCTGTTTGTGGTAGCAAGGGTTTTAGTTTTAACAGGATATTCAAAGGTGATACGTACTTTTTCACCTTTGCTTGAGATTAGACCCTCAAAGCTGTATGTGCCCATTGATGACATATCAATACCTTTCAGGCTGTACTTGTGGGTGAAGGTGCCGTTGGCAGGTATAATGTGTGCGATTTCGTTGAAGGAACCTTCTGCAGTTCTGCAGTCGGTCCATTCACCCTTGTTGAGTTTATAAATATAAAACTCTTCTCCGCAGGTTACATTGTAGTCGTTGTCATTTATCCACATAACCTCTATATAAGGATTTTTTGCGGTGAGATTGAGGTCAACAATATTTGCTGATATTCCTTCGCGGTCAGAGTGTGTATCGGTTACCTGATAACCATTTTCGTCAAAGTCGGGTATCTTTGTTACCTCAAAGTCCACCCACGCCTTGTACTGGGTGGGGTAGGTGTCACCTTTATCGCGGAGGAAAGTGCTTTCAAAGCGATACTTTCCAACCTCGTCAATCTCAATGTTCCACAGACTGTAGGTGTGCTTGAATGTGCCCTTTGCAGGAATCATATAGCCGATGGTAACATAGGCGTAGTCACCATAGCGGATATTCACCCATTCTCCGTCGATGAGTTTGTAGACGTAAAACTCTTCTCCGCAGGTGTAACTTTCGTTGTTTTTGTTCTTCCATTTTATTTCTATTGATGCGTTTTTCTCTGAATCTTCATCAAGGTCGAGTTTCAGAAGTTCAAGGGATACTCCCTCAATATCAGAGCCCGAATCCACAACCTTTACACCGTATGGGTCTGAATCCACAGGATTAGTGAGGAAACCTACAGACAGGGCAATGCACAGCACAATTGCCACAATGCTTATCCAGAATGCAGGCTTTTTGTAGCTGAGTACACTTCTGATTCTCTGCTTAACTGATACCTCGCCGAAGGCAAGGGGACAGGCAGAAATCATACGCCTGGGCACACTGCAGTTTAATAGTGCAGTGGAGTATTCTTTTCTGTCCGCTATCTCCATATCCTTGATAACCTTTTCGTCGCAGGCAAGTTCAATGTCTCTGCAAAGGAGTATGTATGCCACCCATAAAATGGGATTGAACCAGTAAACTGAAAGCAGAAGAAAACTCAGAGGCTTAATCAGATGGTCTTTTCTTTTAATGTGTGCTTTCTCGTGGCGGAGCACATAGTCCTGCTCTGAGGCTGAAAGGTCAGAGGGCAGATAGATTTTAGGCTTGATTATACCTAAAATGAAAGGGGTGTTTATGTCATCGCAGATATAGATGTTTTTCTCGATGGACATTGAAACTCTTACTTTGTGCTTAAGTCTCAGGTAACTGATGAGTGTGTAAACGAGCATACCTGCAAGACCCAGAATCCACACAATGCTTGCAATTGCAAGAATAACCTGCACAGGGTTAATGCTTGTGAGTCCTTCGCTTGGTGCAAGGGATTCGGAGATTACAGGGTTCACTGCTTGGTTAAAGGTGTCAATGCCTGAGTGAATCCGGGGAGTATCAGAGTACACAATCTCAGGGGGAATAGTCTCAGCGCTGGGGATAAGGCTCAGTACACTTTCTATTGATATTGGCAGAATGAGCCTCAATCCCACCAAGCCCCACAGTAAAACAGTAATCCACTTGGGTGCTTTCTTGAGAAATAGTCTGAGTATTATCACCGCCAATGCTATCCACCCTGCAGTGATGCTCATATTAACAAGATGCAAAAATATATTTTCCATAATCAACCCTCCTGAGAGTCAATTAGCCTTCTGAGTTCTTCCACTTCTTCCTTTGAAAGCTGTTTGCGCTGTGTGAAGGCTGCCACAAATGCAGGCAAGGAGCCCTCAAAGGTTTCATCTACAAATCTCTCACTCTGCATGGCGTAAAATTCCTCTCGGGAAATAACCGAGGAAACTATACCGTTCTCGTTTCTGAATATTCCTCTTTCGCAGAGTTTTCTCAGCACAGTGTAGGTTGTGGGTTTTTTCCAGTTGAGAACACTCAGGCAGAGTTTTACAAGCTCTCCTGAGGGAATGGGCTCTTTCTCCCATATCAGGTCTGCAAATTTTGATTCAACAATTCCAAGTCTGATGTCTTCCATATTTATACCTCCATCTGATAGTAGATTACTCCCTCAGTCAGCCATAAGGCTGACAGCTCTTAACTGAGCCT
>JAZQHL010000080.1:0-9790 GCA_045540595.1 Ruminococcus sp. | reverse complement strand
CCTATTTCTTTATGCGTTAAACCCTTGTCTTTTAATTTGAATAATTCTTTTTCATATTGTTTGATATGTCTGTATTCTCTTGGCATGAAAAATCCCCCTATGGTAGTTTCTTTAATTCTACCATAGGGGGTACCTTTTTTCTATTGTCCGTTTTTTACGGACCTGTGCAAAATCCGAATGAGTCCTTATCTGTTAAAACAAAAGGGTGATTCCGTATCCCAAAACGGGACCTGCAAAGATTGCAATGTAAATCAGAGTAATCCAGGGTTGATAGTCTATGTAAAAGCCTCTGAAACTCAGACTCCAGGGGTGTTTGATAATAACCCAGCCGAACACATCAAAGACAATGCAGATGCCTGCCCAGAGTGCTCCTGTGATGAGTGCTTCCATAAAAGACGGCTCTGACAAGCCGTTCATATACAGCCAACCGAAAAATGTAAACAAAATAATGTTATAAAGCGGGTGCCAGGGCTTTGTTTTTTCATAGCCTTCACCCATACTGTTTTCATCCATGGGGCTGTACTTAAGCACATAGATATTGAACACTGTGTGCAGGATTCCCACAACTGTTACTATAAGATAACACACCCAGAACCAGAGCATAGACATTCCGAAATTCTGCATATTTTCCTCCAAAAAACAAGGAGGGTAAAAATACCCTCCTGTGTAATCAAATCAAGTTCATCAGCAGATGATGGATTTACCTGTCATCTCCTCAGGCTGAGGGAGACCCAGAATCTGAAGCATTGTGGGTGCAATATCAGCCAGCACACCGCCTTCTCTGAGTTCGCAGGGATAGCCTGCAACGCAGAACTTAACAGGGTTTGTAGTATGAGCAGTGAAGGGTGAGCCGTCAGTGTCAACCATTCTGTCAGCGTTGCCGTGGTCAGCAGTGATAAGAGTTACACCGCCCATTTTCTCAATGGAAGCAGCAACCTTGCCAACGCAGGTATCAACTGCCTCAACAGCACTTACTGCTGCATCAAACACACCTGTGTGACCTACCATATCGCAGTTTGCAAAGTTCAGGATAATAACATCATACTTGCCGCTCTCAATAGCCTCACAGCACTTGTCACAAACTTCGTAAGCACTCATCTCAGGCTGCATATCATAGGTTGCAACCTTGGGAGAAGCCACAAGGATTCTGTCCTCGTTTTCGTAAGTCTTCTCAACACCGCCGTTGAAGAAGAAGGTTACGTGAGCATACTTCTCAGTCTCTGCAATTCTCAGCTGTGTGAGACCCTTGTCTGCAAGATACTCACCAAGAGTATTCTTAAGACTCTGGGGCTTGAATGCAACCTGCACGTTGGGCATTGTTGCATCGTACTGAGTCATACATACATAGTACAGGGGGAAGAAACCGTTCTTTCTCTCGAAGCCATTGAATGCCTCGTCAACAAAAGTACGGGTAATCTCTCTTGCTCTGTCAGGACGGAAGTTGAAGAAGATGATGCTGTCGTTTGCCTTTACAGCCTCTCCGCCCTCAATAACAGCAGGAACAACGAACTCGTCGGTAACACCTTCTGCGTAGGAATCTGCTACAGCCTGCACTGCATCTGCACACTGTACACCCTCGCGGAGTACCATTGCGTCATAAGCCTTTACAACTCTTTCCCAACGGTTGTCTCTGTCCATAGCGTAGTATCTGCCCATTACTGTGGCAATGGTACCAACGCCGATTTCCTTGCACTTGTCTGCACAGTCTTTAACAAAATCCTTACCGCTTGAGGGAGGAACGTCACGACCGTCAAGGAAAGCGTGGATATAAACCTTCTCAAGACCCTTGCGCTTTGCAAGTTCAAGGATACCGTAAAGATGTGTGTTGTGGCTGTGAACATCACCATCAGAGAGAAGACCCATCAGGTGAAGTGCAGAGTTGTTCTTAACTGCGTTGTCAATAGCACCGCAAAGAGCCTCGTTCTCAAAGAAATCACCGTCAGCAATGGACTTTGTGATTCTTGTAAGCTCCTGATATACAATACGGCCTGCGCCGATGTTTGTATGTCCAACCTCGCTGTTACCCATCTGACCATCGGGCAGACCTACGTCCATACCTGATGCACCGATAGCGGTTGTGGGGTTTTCAGCAAAGATTCTGTCAAGGTTGGGAGTTTTTGCGGCTGCAATGGCGTTTCCCTCTTCGGGAGCAATGCCGAAGCCGTCAAGAATACATAAAATCAGAGGTTTTTTCATATTAATCATCTCCAGAACAGTAATAGCCTCCCTTACCTCAAGGGAGGTGGCATTTTCGCAAGAAATGACGAAGGGATATTACAAGGAATATCCCTCTGATTTCCTGCGGAAATCATCCCCCTTCAGACAAGGGGGACTCTATTCTTCTCCTATCTCACCCTTTGTCGGGCAAAGTAGACTTATTATAATTCTCTATTAGCCTTTGATTACTTAGAAGCAAACTCGATAATCTTTGCAAACTTCTCTGCAACCAGTGAAGCACCGCCGATAAGACCGCCGTCAACGTTTACCTTGGAGAGAAGCTCCTCAGCGTTAGCATCGTTCATAGAACCGCCGTACTGGATTGTTGTAGCCTCTGCTACCTCTGCAGTATACAGCTCTGCGATAACTTCTCTGATAATACCGCAAACCTCGTCAGCCTGCTCTGCAGTTGCTGTGAGACCTGTGCCGATAGCCCATACAGGCTCGTATGCGATAACGATACGGGTCATCTCCTCAGCGCTTACGCCCTGAAGAGCAACCTTTGTCTGCATACGGCAAAGCTCTGCTGTTATGCCCTGCTCACGCTCTTCTTTAAGCTCACCAACGCAAAGGATAACTGTAAGACCTGCGTCAAGTGCTGCACGTACTCTCTGGTTAACGGTAACGTCTGTCTCGCCAAAATACTGACGTCTCTCAGAGTGACCGATGATTACGTACTCAATGCCCATAGAAGCCAGCATATCAGCAGAAATCTCACCTGTGAATGCACCGCTCTTTGCCCAGTGGCAGTTCTCTGCACCGATCTTGATGTTTGTGCCCTGTGCAGCCTCCTGTGCAACTGCTAAATCTACGAAGGGAACGCAAGCGATAACGTCGCAGTCTGCGTCCTTAACCAGAGGAATCATCTCTGTAATAAGAGCCTTTGCCTCTGCGGGAGTTTTATTCATTTTCCAGTTACCGGCGATAATGGTCTTTCTTGTAGCCTTGTTCATAATTAATCTTCCTTTCAGAAATTTCGTAGGTATATCCCCCCTGTCTTTGCTACGCAAAGACATCCCCCTTTAGGCAAGGGGGACTTTGTGTGTATGAGGATTTATAGTGTTAAGGGCGGAGTGTATCCGCCCTCGACTGATTATCAGTAATTATTTGTCAGCAATAACTGCAACACCGGGGAGAACCTTACCCTCAAGATACTCAAGGGAAGCGCCGCCGCCTGTGGAAATGTGGCTCATTGCATCTGCAAAGCCAAGGTTGATAACTGCTGCTGCAGAGTCACCGCCGCCGATGATTGTGGTAGCGTCTGTCTCAGCAAGAGCCTTAGCAACTGTGATTGTACCGTTAGCAAAAGAGGGGTTCTCGGAAACGCCCATGGGACCATTCCAAACAACTGTCTTAGCAGACTTTACAGCATCTGCAAACATCTCTGCTGTCTTGGGACCGATATCCAGACCCATAAGACCCTCGGGAATCTCAAATGTGGGAGCAACGGAAGTCTCAACAGGCTGATCGATGGGATCAGGGAATGCTTTTGCGCAAGTTGTATCAACAGGAAGAACAAGGTTCTTGCCAAGCTTCTTTGCCTTCTCGATCATCTCAAGGCAATACTCAATCTTGGTGTCATCAACAAGAGATGTACCAACGTTGCCGCCCTGAGCCTTGATGAATGTGTAAGCCATACCGCCACCGATGATGAGGGTATCGCACTTCTCAAGGAGGTTGGAGATAACGTTTAATTTGTCAGCAACCTTAGCACCGCCAAGGATTGCAACGAAGGGTCTTACAGGATTCTCAACAGCATTGCCGAGGAATGCGATTTCCTTCTGCATCAGGTAACCAACTGCTGTATCCTTGATGTGGTCTGTAACACCTGCTGTGGAGCAGTGTGCACGGTGAGCAGAGCCGAAAGCGTCCATAACGAAAACTTCTGCAAGAGAAGCAAGCTCAGATGAGAAAGGCTCAAGATTCTTTGTCTCTTCTTTTCTGAAACGAGTGTTCTGAAGAAGAACAACGTCGCCATCGTTCATAGCTGCAACAGCCTTCTTTGCGTTCTCGCCAACAACCTCATCGTCGTTAGCAAAAACAACTTCCTGACCAAGGAGCTCAGCCAGACGAACTGCTACAGGAGCAAGAGAAAACTTCTCTTCGGGGCCGTTCTTGGGCTTGCCAAGGTGAGAGCAGAGGATAACCTTGCCGCCGTCAGCAATGAGCTTCTTGATTGTGGGCAGAGCTGCTGTGATACGGTTATCGTTGGTGATAACGCCGTCCTTCAGAGGAACGTTGAAATCGCAGCGGACAAGAACTCTTTTGCCCTTAACGTTAATGTCGTCAACTGTTACTTTTGTGAGATTCATAGTTAAAACCCTTTCCTATATAGAATGTGTTAAAAAATAAACAAATTTAACCATATACATTATACAGCAATATACTGAGACTTTCAAGCATTTTTATCGGATTTTTGCCCTATTTCTCAGAAATTTACAGTATTAATATTTCTTGATAATAAAACAATATACAAAATGATTATTTTTTGAAACAGGTTTGCCTTTGCAGAGCCTCTTTTGTATAAAAAACAGCAGGATTACGAAACCTGTGCAAGCCCTCCTCTGCAAGGAGATTGTCACGGCATATACCGTGACGGGAGGAGCGATTTTTTACGAGTGCGTCGGATGAATTGTGACTCCCTCAGTCTTTGCCTTCAGCAAACCCAGCTCTTAACTGAGCCTGTCTCCCTCTGTCACTTCGTGACATCTCCCTCACACTGTGAGGGGGTCTTCCCTCAGAGAGGGAGCATTTTGGTGCTCTTCCCTACCCTTTTACTCTGCCTCGGACCATGAGTGGCGGTGAAGCTCGCCGAAGCCCTGAAGCTGCGGGTAATCCCACTGTCTGAGTGTTTCATAGGCTGCAATGGCAACGGAGTTTGAAAGATTCAGAGACCGTGCCTCTGAAAGCATGGGAATCCGCACACAGGTATCCTTGTTCTTCAGAAGAAGCTCTTCGGGCAGACCCCTTGTCTCTTTGCCGAAAACAAGATATGCCTTGTCGGGATACTGAACGTCTGTGTGTTTTTTCAGTGCCTTTGTTGTGAAATAGTAAAATTTACCGTCGGGGTTTTTCTCAAAAAAATCCGCCAGATTATCATAGTATGTAATGTCCAGAAGATACCAGTAGTCAAGACCTGCTCGCTTGAGTTTTTTATCGTCAACCTCAAAGCCCATGGGACGCACAAGGTGAAGCCTTGCTCCCGTTGCGGCACAGGTACGGGCTATGTTGCCTGTATTCTGGGGAATCTCAGGCTCTACCAGCACTATATTAAGTTCTGCCAAAATAAATCACCTCTAACACATTCTAAACCGAGAATACTAATAAAGCAAGTTAAAAACTTTGCAAATTTTCAAGGAGGTATGAATATGGCAGGCTCAGCAATGAACACAGTGAAGAATGTAACACTGGGAATCATGGCAGGTATGGCGGCAGGTTATGTAGGCTCAAAAATGATGAAAGCAAACAAAAAGACCATGAAGAAAAAAGCAAACCGCGCCCTGCGTGAAGTGGAAAATATGATTGACACCGCGACCTATATGTTCAAGTAAACGCAAAAAGGCACTCTTCGTTTTTTGAAGAGTGCCTTGATTTAAGCCGTATGTTGTTTTTAGCCGTCTATATAGCTTGTGCCTTTTACAAAAATTTCGGGGTCAATCTTTACTCCGTCTTTGATAATCTCAAAGTGCAGGTGGTCGCCTGTGGAGTAACCTGTGGAGCCTACACCTGCGATAACATCACCCTGACGGACTTTGTCACCAATGGAAACATATACGTCACAGCAGTGAGCATACATTGTCTGATAACCGTTGCCATGGTCGATGATTACATAGTTGCCGTAACCTGAGTTATCCCAACCTGCCCATGTAACAGTACCTGAGTCGGAAGCAAGGATATCTGCGCCGTAGATTCCGCTCCAGGAAATATCAAGACCGTAGTGGAAGGTACCCCAACGATGCTCAAAGGGGCTTGTGATGTTGCCTGTATAAGGCACGGGCCAGATGAATGAGCCTGTGGCGCTGTAGCTTTCCTTTGTACCCACAAGAACAACCTGGTCAACGGGCTCCTTTGTGGTAACAGTGGATTGTACAATTGCATCTGTCTGTATACCATCAACATAAACAAGGCGGTAGAAAACCTTTTGTGAGCCCATCTCACCGGGAGTGAGGACCTCTGAGTAGGTATCGAGCTTTGTTTCGTCATACTCGTAAAGAGTTGTGAAATACTTTTCGTACTCAACTGTCAGGTCGGTTTCAAGTCTGATGGAGAAGTTGTGTCTTGCAGACTCAATAATCTCTTCAACTGACTTTACTGACTCAGTTGCATATACATCGGTTACAACCTGCACATCGTTATTGAATGTAGTGGTTGTTGTATCGTCATACTTTGCCTTTGCCTCATCAAGAATTGCTGTGAGGGCAGCTGTGAGAGCCTGTGCGTCTTCGGCTGCACCGTAGAACACACCGTCAACATAAAGTCCGCCTGCACCTGATACCACAGCCTCGTTGCAGTCAACCAGCTTTTCGTATACATCAGCAGCGGTGGATTTCTCAACACTTACAAGTGTGGGATAAGAAACCTGAATAACAGGGGTTGTGGCTGATTCGTTTGTGCTTGTGCCTGAGAGTGCGCTGTGCATCTGAGCAGAAGCCTGAGTCAGCACCTTCTCGTTTTCGATGGTGGCAATCTTTTCTCCGCCAACGTTAACTGTAAGGGGCTTGTCAGAGCAAGTCCAGAAGCAGACTGTGAGCACCAGCATAATTGTTGCAATCACCGGAGCCATAGCGGTAACAATACCCTTGGGAGTTCTCATAAACTCAAAGTAAGAGGTGCTGATATGGAACTTTCTGATACCGCTCAGAAACTTTGCAGGTGTCAGTGTAGACCAGGTGATATCACTAAACTTCTTTGCGATAACCTTTGCATCTCTCTTAAGCTCTGTGGGGATTCTTTTGATGAATCTCAGCGCCTTCTGAGTTGTAGTAATATTCTTTTTGTTTTTTGCAATGTTTTTCATTGTAAGGGATTTGATTTCTTCATATCCCTCAACGCTTATAAACTTTGTAGCCAAACAAATTTCTCCTTGATCTTCATTTTCACACAGGAGTTTACCTGTGTTCCCTATGGGGATCCATTGGATAAAGAATTGTTACATTTGTTACAAACCTGTAACTATTATAACAACCTTTGTAATTATACAGAAGAAAAGGCAAAAAAACAACCCTTATTCTGCTTTTTCGGAGCATTTGCCACTGTGTACAAAGTATTATATATAAATTTGTTGAAAATGACGATTATTTCTTATACTGCAGGTCGTAAATAGTCCAGTCCTTTACTGTGTTGTAATAATTCTGCATAGCTTCCATAGCGCCCTGCATATCGTGATCAAGGTAGTTTCCGCACTCCTCCCTGCTGTTACCGGGTATATCACCTGTGTGACTGAGAGCCTTTGTGAGGGTATCCTTTATAAGTGCGAGAGTATCCTTGTTTGAAAGGTCACGGACGATGAGATAAAAACCTGTGCGGCAGCCCATAGGTCCGAAGTAGATGATGTTTGAGCCTGCTTCGCTGTTTCTCATATAGGTTGCAAAGAGGTGCTCGATTGTGTGCAGGGCACCGGTTCCAAGGAATGGCGGAGTGTTGGGCTTGATGAATCTCAGGTCATAGGTTGTGATGTCTCCGTCGATTCTGGAAACATACACACCGGGCTCAAGAATATCGTGGTTTACTGTAAAGCTTGCAATTTTTTCCATTTTATTTACCTCACTTATAATTTTTGAAACAGATATTAAGGTCAACGTCCCCCTGTATGCCGGGAACCTGACCTGTGCAGGAATACTGCCACATTGTGTAATTGTAGTAAAGAGCAGGGGTGTCGTTATAAAAAGCATACCAGATATCAATATCTGAAAGGGCACCCAGGTCATATTTATAGTATGCAAGCTGTGAGCCTGTATACAAAGCAGGAGTATAGCCTGATTTTTTCACTGTATCGCAGAAGGCACGGGCACACTGAGTCAGAGTATCGGGTGAAATATTGTCTGTGCGTGCTCCCTCTTCGGTTTCCAGCACTTCCCAGTCAAAAGCAAGGGGGAAATCCAAGGATTCTCCCCGAAGAAGTGATATGGCGTACTTTGCCTCTTCCTCTGCCTCCTGTGGAGTGATTGCCTGAGAGAAGAAGTATGCACCTACCCACAGTCCTGCATTCTTTGCACCCCGCAGGTTATCGCTCAAGTATGTATCATCATAGAGACTGCCTGCTTCTCCGTAGCCTCTGCCTCCTATTCTGAGCATTGCAAAGTCTACTCCCGAAGCCTTCACAGCCTGCCAGTCGATGTATCCGTTGTGTCCCGAAACGTCAATGCCCACATAGGAGCACAGCTCTCCGTCTTCGTAGTAATACTTGTAACCATTGCTGTCTGTGCGGAAATTCTCGTCCTTATAAGTGCACACGGGCACGCCCTCAATGGCAGGGATTGCAATATCTCCCAGACCGTATTCTGTGAGGGGAATTCTGTCACTGTTGCCTGCAAGCTGAACTTTCTGTGATTTATCATAGATTGCTCTGTGGATTTCTTTACGCTCTTTGAGTTTTCCGCTCATAACGCACACAGTGCAGGTAAGCACCAGAATCACTGCAAGCAGTATTGCCACCATAGGATTAAACCATTTTTTCACCTTTGATAATATGCTTGTCTTTTCTTTCTTATGCCTTGTTTTTTCTGTCTGCTCAGGATTTACATACAAGGGAACCTCTTTGTCTTTCTCCCTTTCAACTGTCCGGTTATTCATATTTTCCTCCCTTTCCTTCAGAATCTGTCATTATTTTTATGTGCAACAGATATAGAATATCACAAAAATCCACGGCTGTAAATATGAAGCCTACCACTTGAAAACCTTGCCTGTCATATTGTATAATTATAATAAGGTAGTTTTTTCTGAAAGGAGGAAATAGCATGAGCACAGACAGTAAAGCTCCCAAGTCAAAGGAAGAATTGCTCAGAGAAGTGGCAAACTGCACCACCATCAGCGAACTCTTTGTGCTTGTGAAAAAAGAAAACATAGATATGCGAATGCAGACTCTGTGCAGTGCCTCAAACATTCCTCCCAGACTCCTTGATTATGACTCTGCGGTCTCAATAGAAGACCCCCTGATAAGACTCAGGAAGGTTGTAAGCCTTGCCATAGAAAATCAATACTGAAAATAAATATCCGTCCCGTTTTTTCGGGACGGATTTTTGTTTGTTTAGTGTTATTTCTTTTTGGGTTTAGGTGTGAATTTACTTCTGAAAGCCATTTTTGCCGATGCAATGGCACCGGGTTTTTCTTCCACGGTTTTCTCAGGAGTATTCCAGATATGAACGATTCCGCTCTCCTGAAGTTTCACAATAATGATAATGGAAACAGGCAGCAGCAGCATACCCAGCACACCGAAAACCTTCAGACCAACGTACATGGCAATCAGGGTAACAATGGGAGGCAGTCCCACCTGCTGACCGATGATTCTGGGCTCGATAATATTACGGATTATTGTGATTGCAATATAGGTAATAATTACACCCACGCCAAGCCA
>JAZQHL010000079.1:0-3652 GCA_045540595.1 Ruminococcus sp. | reverse complement strand
CCCGGTTACGACCGCCACTTCTCAGTAACAGGTTACTTCGGTTTTGAGATGATTCCTGTTCCTATGACAGAGAGCGGTCCTGATATGGACATTGTAGAAGAACTTGTAAGTAACGATGATTCCATCAAGGGTATCTGGTGTGTTCCCAAGTATTCAAACCCTCAGGGTATCACATATTCTGACGAAACAGTACGCCGTTTTGCATCTCTTAAGCCTGCGGCAAAAGATTTCCGTATTATGTGGGACGATGCTTACTGTGTTCACGATGTTTCAGATGAAACCGATACACTCATAAGCCTTATGGCAGAGTGTGAAAAAGCTGGCAATCCTGACCTTCCTCTTATTTTCTGCTCAACCTCCAAGATTTCTTTCCCCGGTGCTGGTGTTGCAGCAATGGCAGCTTCTGAGAACAATATGAAGGTGTTCAAAAAGCGTTACACAAACCAGACCATCGGCTATGATAAACTCAATATGCTCAGACATCTTCTTTTCTTCAAGGATTTTGACGGTGTCAAGGCTCATATGCAGAAGCACAAGGAGATTCTCCGTCCCCGTTTTGACACAGTTATCACAAAGTTCGAGGAACAGCTTGCTTCCTGCGGTGTTGCACAGTGGAAAAGACCCAACGGCGGTTACTTTGTATCCATCAATGTTTATCCCGGCACAGCAAAGAATGTTGTAAGAATGTGCAAGGAGGCAGGACTTGTACTTACTCCTGCAGGCGCAACCTTCCCCGGCGGCTTCGACCCCGAAGACAGCAATATCCGTATTGCACCTTCATTCCCTCCCGTCGAGGAGCTTCAGATTGCTATGGATATCTTCTGCACTTGCGTACGTATCTGTGCAATCGAAAAAATGCTTTCCGAGTAATTAATGCTCAGGTAGGGGAGAAATACATCATTAACATTGCGAATTAATGTATTTTATGTGATGTTTTGCTGTATTTTTATTCCTAATCATTGACTTTTTAGTAAAAAAATCTTATAATAACTCTGTTATGTCTGTATGGACTTAGCAGAGTTATTTTTTTATACGGAGGTCCAATTGCATTATGAAAAGGCTTGGAATATCTGTTTCCCTGGTACTTGCAATTCTTATCCTTGCATTTTCCGTATTTTCTGTTTTCGGTCTCAGCTATTATGTAGGCGATAACAAGAATACAGTTATCAAGGGTTTCGGCAGTATTGATTGGGGCATTGATGTAAACGGCGGTTCTAAAATCGCAGTAAAAGCAGCAAGCGTTGATGAAATCGACACTGTTGCAGATGTAATCAGAGATCGTGCTGTAAAGTTTGGTCTTACTGATCATCAGATTTTTGTAGACGAAAAGAGCGGTGTGCTTGAGCTCACAGTTCCCAACAGTCTTGATTGTGATTTCTCAGCAGCAGAGGTTGCAGCATTCCTGACTTCTTACGGTCAGGTTACCCTGCGTCCCGGCAGCTCCTACACATCCATGACAGTTGATTCTTCTGACAGCTCAGCTTTTGTAACTCCTACAGGTGATACAGCAAAAACTGTTCTTCTTTCAAGTGATGATATCAAGGGTTCTTCCTGGTTTGAGTATACAGAAGAAGGCTATACATATCACTATGTAAACCTTGAGTTCAACCAGACAGGCTCTGAGAAGATTGCAGCATTTACAAATGCTGACACAGGCGCATACTACAACAAGACAGTTTCTATCTGGCTTGATGACCGTATGCTTGCTAACCCCACAGTTGGTGAAACCATCGACCAGGGCACACTTTCTTTCAGCTCTGACAGTATGAGCGAGTCAAAGTGTGAGCTTTACTCAGCAATCATTTCCACAGGCACACTTCCTTGCAAGATGTCTATCGTTTCCACATCTGAGGTTGCTCCTGTTGCAAACAATATTGCTGACATCATTATGATTGCAGGTGTAGCAGCTCTTGCTATGATTGCAGTTCTTATGATCTTCAGATACAGACTGGGTGCAGTTGCAGGTATCTGTGCTGTTCTTTTCCAGTTCTCTGCACTTGTTGCATTGATTACCCGCTTTGTTGGCAGCGGCAGAACATTCCTGCTCACTATCCCCGGTGCAGCAGCACTTGCACTTTCCGTAATGCTGACAGTTCTTTCCTTCCTGCTTATGGCTGAAAGAATGAAGTCAGAGCTTATGGGTGGCACAGTTGTTGGCACAGCAATCTCCACTGGTATCGAAAAGGGCAGAAAGATTATCCTTGATATGAGTGTTGTTCTTGCTGTTTTAGCACTTATCGGTATGTTTATTTTCGGCACATCTTCACTTGTTACTTCACTGTTCGGCAGCTTCGTGTCAAGCGGTGTATACAACTTCTCTTATGTGCTCTTCTTCGGTGCAATCTTTAACCTTGTAACAGGTTATCTTGTACCTGAACTTATGCTCAGAAGCCTTCAGAGCTTCTCCAACAAACCTTCTGTATTCGGAGGTGCAAAGTAATGAAAAAGTCAATTAATTTTGCTTCACTTTCAAAGCTTCTCCTTATTGTTGCACTGGCTGTAGTTGTTGCAGGTATCGCTCTTCTTCTGATTTTCGGCGGTAACACAGCAGCACCCTTTACCTTTGCTAACCTTAGCTTTACTCTTGTTATCAAAGCAGTAGTTGCAGCAGTGCTTGTTTGTGCACTTGTTCTTCTTTACTTCTTTATCAGATTCAAGAAGCAGGGTCTTAAGATGGCTCTGATTTCCACAGCAGGCGCTGCAGTAAATGCACTGGTTGCTTTTGCACTTTGCGTTGTCTGCAGAGCAAGCCTTTCTGATATGGCTTTCTCGGTAGTTCTTCTTGCAGTAGCATTAAGCTACATCACATTTGTGATTTTTGCTTATAAGTTCACAAAGAAGACTTCCCGCAAGAAGACAGCAGAGGTTGAAGTTGATGCTTTCTCTGTAGCAGCAAATAAAGTATGGCAGATTATGTTCTTTATGCTGGTACTTGTATGTGCAACCATTGCAGTAGCATTTGTAGCAGCACTCATCTATTCTGCAGGTGTACTTGCACTCTATGCTCTGCCTGCAATCCTTGCAGCAGTATTCTCTGTACTGTTCACACTTTCTTTCACTTGCAAGCTTTACGCTGACAAGATTTAAGAAACTATCTTCATAAAAACAATCGGGCGGGTTATTCCGCCCGATATTTTGCTTTTGTGCATATTTGCAATATTCCATATAAAGGAAAATCTTTATGGCACTTCTAAATGTTTCAGACTTAAAATTAGGATATAACGGCTCTGTTGTAATCGATAACCTGAGTTTTTCTGTAAATGAGGGAGATTTTCTCTGCATTGTAGGTGAAAACGGCACAGGTAAGACTACTCTTATCAAGGGTATCTTAGGTTTGCTTTCACCATACAACGGCAGTGTTGAATACTCCGACGGTCTTACAAAAAACCACATTGGCTACCTTTCTCAGCAGCAGAAGTATTCAAAGGATTTCCCTGCTTCTGTCAACGAGATAGTAATGTCAGGCTTTCTGAATAATCGTCTGTTTGCCTTCTCTTACTCAAAGAAAGAGAGGGAAGAGGCTCAGAAAATTATGAAACGTGTGGGCGTTGATACCCTGCGTTCAAAGAGCTTTTCCGAGCTTTCAGGGGGACAGCAGCAGAGGGTGCTTCTTGCCCGTGCTCTGTGTGCAGCCCGAAAACTTATTCTTCTT
>JAZQHL010000078.1:0-11557 GCA_045540595.1 Ruminococcus sp. | reverse complement strand
AGCAGCTGCTGTAGCGGGACCTGCAACTGCAACTGCAGCAGCAGCGGATACGCCGAACTCATCCTCAACAGCATGTACAAGCTCAGAAAGCTCGAGAACTGTGAGGCCCTTAAGTGTTTCAATGATAGAAGTAATCTTCTCTGACATTGTAATAACCTCCAATAATAATTAGTTAATTTTTAATTTTAATATGATGTAGCAGATTATTCTGCTGCTTCTGTTGCAGGAGCTTCCTCAGCGGGAGCCTCTGCTGTTTCTGCGGGAGCTGCCTCCTCAGCAGGTGCGCATGCCTCTACGCCGCCCTTGTCAACAATAGCCTGTACAGCACGGGCGAAGCTTGCGATGGGTGCCTGGAATGCACCGAGAACGTTTGCAAGAAGAATTTCTCTTGTGGGAAGCTTGGACAGTTCAACGATCTTATCCATAGAGATAACCTCGCCATCCATATAGCCGCCTTTAACCTCGAAGCCCTTCTTGGACTTGTCTGCGAATCCGCAAAGGATTCTTGCTGCAGCAACATAGTCGTCATCACTGGTAGCAATAGCAGTTGTACCTGCAAGGTGCTGGTCCAGATCGGAGAGACCTGTCTCTGCAAAAGCTCTCTGAAGCAGAGTATTCTTGATAACTGTGTACTGAATACCAGCCTCACGAAGTTCTTTTCTGAGCTTGGTGTCATCAGCTACGCTGATACCTTCGTAAGTAACAAGAAGACCTGTGCAGGAACCCTTGATTCTTTCGGTAAGATCAGCAACGAGCTGTTTCTTCTGCTCTAAAATCTTAGCACTGGGCAATGATTTTCACCTCCGTTAAAATGATAACGCAGTTCATAAAAAAGGAAGCCTCTTCCATTAAGGAAGAGGCGTTGATTACAAGTAAGGGATAAACCCATTGTAAATGCTTCTTCCTCGGCAGGCGGACAGGTTGTCCATTATACGGCTTGCGCCGAACCTGCTGTCTTTAGAACAGCGATTTATATATTTGTGCGGAAACCGCCAAATATCAGAAAATAAGTTTGCTCCGTAAACTGACAGGATTAGCCGTTGTCAGAAGCAGATGCAGTGAACTTGTTGGGGTTGAGCTTTACGCTGGGACCCATTGTAGATGCAACTGCGCAGGAGCGGATGTACTGACCCTTTGCAGCAGCAGGCTTAGCCTTAACGATTGCCTCCATAAGAGTCTCCAGGTTCTGCTGGAGCTTCTCTTTACCGAAGGAAACCTTGCCGATGGGGCAGTGGATGATGTTTGTTTTGTCAAGACGGTACTCAATCTTACCAGCCTTAGCCTCCTGAATAGCCTTAGCGATATCAGTTGTAACTGTACCAGCCTTGGGGTTAGGCATAAGACCACGGGGACCGAGGATCTTACCGAGACGGCCAACCAGACCCATGCAGTCGGGAGTTGTGATAAGAACATCGAAGTCCATCCAGCCTTCAGACTGAATCTTCTGTGTCATATCCTCTGCACCAACAAAGTCTGCGCCAGCTTCCTGAGCAAGCTTCTCGTTGTCGCCCTTACAGATAGCAAGAACGCGAACGGTCTTACCTGTACCGTTGGGGAGAACGATAGCACCACGAACCTGCTGGTCAGCGTGACGGGAGTCAACGCCCAGTTTTACGTGAAGTTCTACTGTTTCGTCGAACTTTGCAGTAGAAGCCTTTACGCAAAGGTCAAGTGCCTCGTCTGTATCATATAATTTGCTTCTGTCGATGAGCTTTGCGCTATCGACATACTTCTTACCGTGTTTCATAAGAATATTTCCTCCATTGTTAGGTGGTTAAGCGGATTTTTCCTCCCACCCGGATAAATTAGCAAACGAATCAGTCTTCAACAGTAACGCCCATGCTGCGTGCTGTACCTGCGATCATGCTCATAGCAGCCTCGATGGATGCAGCGTTAAGGTCGGGCATTTTTGTCTCAGCAATCTTTCTGATCTGCTCGCTGGAAATCTTTGCAACCTTGTTCTTGTTAGGAACACCGGAAGCTGTCTCAATACCGCAAGCCTTCTTGATAAGTACCGCTGCAGGGGGAGTCTTTGTGATAAAGGAGAAAGATCTGTCTGCATAAACGGTGATTACGACAGGAATGAGCATACCGATGTCGTTCTTAGTGCGCTCGTTAAATTCCTTTGTGAACGCAACAATGTTTACGCCGTGCTGACCAAGAGCAGGTCCAACAGGCGGTGCCGGAGTAGCCTTTCCGGCAGGAATCTGAAGCTTAATAAAGCCTACTACCTTCTGAGCCATTGTGTTTGCACCTCCAAAATTCGTGGTTGATTGCGGAGCACCTGAAAGAAATATTATGCTCCTCCCACAAGGGACATTGCTACTGTCCCTCAGATAAACAGTAAATTACTGTTCATTCCGAAATTAATCTGTAAGCAGTTCAGCCTGATTGAGTTCAAGCTCAACCGGTGTCTCACGTCCGAACATAGAAACCAGAACGCGGACATAGTTTTTGTCGACATTCAGCTCGTCTACAACACCGACGAAGTCCTCCAGAGGACCGTCGATAACACGAACCATATCGCCGACTTTGTAAGAAACCTCAACAACGCGGGTTTCTACACCCATTCTGTAAACCTCAGCCTCAGTAAGAGGAACAGGTTCAGAAGAGGGACCGACAAAGCCTGTACAACCGCGGATATTGCGGACTACATACCAGGTCTCATCGGTGTAGATCATTTTTACGAAAACATAACCGGGGAAGAGTTTGCGCTCTACCTCAACAGTTTTACTTTTAGCTTCATCGCCAAACTTCTTGACCTCTGCTGCTGTAGGAGGTTTGATCTCCGTAACAGTCTCTGTGGGAACCTTTACCTCAAGGATCATATCCTGCAGGTTGCGGTTCTCAACTGTGGTCATAATGTTGGATGCTACTTTGTTCTCGTAACCTGAATACGTGTGTACTACGTACCATCTTGCCTCGCCCGACACAGTTAACTTCACCCTTTCAGAATTCTAAAAAGTTAAGCAAAAGTTTCGGACAATCAGCTGCCGCTGACGTTCATTACAAGGCCGAGCAGAGCATAAAGGCCCTGATCAAGTGCGAAGATAAGAACGCCTGCAACCAGAATAACAAGGAGCACTATACCGAAGTTCTTTGTAGTCTGAGAAACTGTAGGCCAAGTGATCTTCTTGAGCTCACCAATGCACTCACGAAGATATTTGAACAGCTTCACGAAAACATTTGTCTTTTTCTTGTCAGCCATACTTTCCCTCCGTGATTACTTTGTTTCCCTGTGCAGAGTATGCTTACGGCAGAATCTGCAGTACTTGTTCATCTCAAGTCTGTCGGGATCGTTCTTCTTGTTCTTCATTGTGTTGTAGTTACGCTGTTTGCACTCTGTGCATGCTAGAACAATTTTCACTCTCATTGTAACGGCACCTCCCGTGTTTTTTCGGAATATTCCAGCCTCCCACAAAAAGGGCACAAAAAAATAACCCCTTTTCCGAGGTAGAATCATTGTATCATAACAAATTCAAGTAGTCAATACTTTTTTGAAATTTTATCAAGGAGATAAAAACAGCAGGTCTGCTCCTGCGCTGTATGTACAATTTCCCCAACAATACTGCATAAAAGCACAGTATCCTGAAGGCTTCTGCACCTTATACATTAATATATATGTACATGTTGCACACAGTCTCTCCTTGGTTTATAATTATATCATCGTTACATCAATAATACAAGAAGGTGACTTCTATGATACAGGTTTATCCTGATTACTATGAAAGATTCAGTTGTATTAAAGGAAACTGCAAGCACAACTGCTGTATCGGCTGGGAGATAGACATTGACGAGGACACTGCCGCTCTCTACAAATCCTGCACAGGAGATTTCGGCGAAAGGCTGAAAGCAAACATCGATTTCAGCGCAGAGGTTCCCCATTTTATCCTGGCAAAGGACGAACGCTGCCCCTTCCTGAATAAAGACAATCTTTGTGACATCATCATTCATCGGGGAGAAAACAGCCTTTGTGCCATCTGCAGTGAACACCCGAGATTTCACAATGAACTTCCCGACAGAGTTGAATCCGGGCTTGGACTTTGCTGTGAAGAGGCTGCAAGAATCATTCTGACAAACAAAGAAAAAGTAAAACTTACAGGTAACTGCGACTGCGATGATGAAATTATAAATCTTCGCAACAAGATACTCGGCATTATTCAGGACAGGTCCCTCTCCATCAAAAAAAGAGTTGATGAGATTCTTACTCTGTGTGGTATTTCCCTGCCCTGCTACAGTTTGTCAGAATGGGCTGATATCTTTCTTTCCCTCGAACGCCTTGACGAAAAATGGACTGATATGCTCTATATTCTCAAGGCTTACGGCGACACTGCTGTACCAAGGCTCTTTGATAGGCATATGAAAGACAGGCAGACAGAGTACGAACAGCTTCTGCATTACCTTGTTTACAGACATCTTGCCAATGCACCTGACCTTTATGAAGCAGGACTCAGGGCAGGCTTTGCTGTAATGTGCTATAAACTTATATACCACATTGGTACAGCATTGTGGGACAAAAACAAGAAGTTCACCACTGAAGACCAGATTGAGTTGTGCCGAATGCTTTCTGCAGAAATTGAATACTCCGACGAAAATCTTTATATTCTTTTAGAAGAACTTGAATAAAAATCTTGCTGTTTTTATTTAATTACATTATAATATAACTAACCTTAAAACAAGAAGGAGAGATAATTAATGAACTGGAATGAAATCTGGACAAATCTTCTGAAATTCGCTACAGAATTTCTCACCTCATGGGGCATCAAACTTCTTATTGCCATTGTTGTTCTTGTTGTGGGCATCAAGCTGGTAAAGGTATTTGTGAAGTTTATCAAAACCTCACACAAGCTTGACAAACTGGACGACAGCCTGCGCTCTTTCCTGGGCAGTTTTTCAAGCATTCTGCTCTACTTTGTGCTTATCATCACAGTTGCAATGATTCTGGGTGTACCTGCTACATCATTCATCACAATCCTTGCTTCCTGCGGTGTAGCCATCGGTCTGGCTCTGCAGGGATCACTTTCAAACTTTGCAGGCGGAATTATGATTCTGCTTTTCAAGCCCTTCAAGGTTGGCGACTTTATTGAGGCATCAGGCGAGTGTGGTACAGTTGTGGAAATTTCTGTTGTTTACACAGTTATCCTGACAGTTGACAACAAGCGTATCACAATCCCCAACGGCACACTGACAAACTCTGTTATCGAGAACTATTCTTCAGAGGAACTGCGCCGTGTGGATATGACCTTCTCCACAAGTTATAATTGTGACATCGAGAAAACCAAGAAGGTTATCTCTGATGTTATTGCTGCTCACCCTATGGCACTCAAGGACCCCGAGCCTTTTGTAAGACTTTCTCAGCACGGTGAAAGCGCACTTACATACACAGTACGCGTATGGTGCAAGAGTGAAAACTACTGGGACGTAAACTTTGATATCGTTGAAGGCGTGAAGGAAGCCTTCGACAAAAACGGTATCACTATCCCCTATCCTCAGGTGGACGTTCACGTTTCAAAAGACTGATCATCTGCATTTTAAGGCATCGCTTGTCTGCGATGCCTTTTCTTTTGCAAAACACTGTTTTGTTTATTTATTCAACAAATTGCAAGTTTATCATTGACATTTTTTGTATATTATGCTATTATAATTCAGTCAAATAATGACAGAATCTAAAAAACAAAGGGGTAATACACTATGTCACTCAACGATACTCTCCAGAACCTGGTAAACAAAGATTATGACGAGCTTCTCGGCTTTGCAAAAATTGCTATCGGCAAGATTCTTCCTGCTTGTAAGGCAGTTGACACTGAGCACGACGGCGTTTTCATGGTAACTTCCATCATTCTTTCTGCAGTTGCTGCTGACGGCAAGCTTTCTGCAATCGAGAACAAGTTCCTCAAGGACCTTCTCGCACTTACCGACGAGCAGATCAACGGTTTTGTTGGTATGTATGATGATCGTATGGCAGAGCTCACAGACAAGTTTGCTGACGCTCTTCCTGCAGACCTTAAGGCAGACGTTGTTATGCTGGTTTGCTGCATCGCAGCTATCGACGAGACTATCTCCTGCGAGGAGACAGCTTTCATCAAAAAACTTCTTGCATAATTAAAACTTGTAACCAGAAAGGCTTCCTGTGTAAAGGGAAGCCTTTTTCTTTTTGCTTTTTCAAAACTTTTCTTTCTGATTATATAAGGGCAGAAACTCCTGGAGTGTAAAGCATTTACTTCAAATCAGAGGTATGATATAATGAGAAAGAGGTGAATGAGATATATATATATCCGTTTTTTATACTTTTTGTGTTTCTTATGGCAAGAGCCAACTCTGCATACCACCCTCATTTACTGTTCAGACGATATGTAATCATCAGAAACCAGACCCTTTCAAAGCTGCTTATAGACCAAACTGACCCTGTGAAAATCCGCAGAAAGAACACAAAATCAAACAGAAACAAGCTTTCATACTCAGGTATCATCTTTTACGGACTGTCTCTTTTGCTGTGCTTATTTTCACTTGTTATGGCTTTGATTCCCGATATACCCTGTGATACGTTTATTTTTTCTTCAAGATATATGTATCTGACAGGCAGCAGCCTTAATCAGAAACTTCCCTTTGTTTTTTCTCTGATTCTTCTGTTTGCCGAGGGTACATTTTATTTCATAAACACCTCAAGATATGCCGTTGAAACAACTACCGTTAAAAAGCTCATAAGAGTTCTGTACATTTTATTCATCATATTTTTCTCAGGCGGAGTTATCGGCGGGTTATGGGTGACAATCACTACTCTTCTTGAAACCCTTTGACAAAACAGATTGCACTGACAATCCCCCACGCATATAGCAAAGCCCCCCTTACACAAGGGGGCCTCTTTTTATGAGTGTAGTTATCCAGTAAATAATACCATAAATCACTGATGCAAGTGTGCCGTAGGCAATGACAGGGCCTGCGATAGAGAAAAGCTTTGCACCGACGCCGAGGATAAAACCCTCACTGCGGAATTCTATGGCGGCGGAGGCAATGGAGTTTGCAAAGCCTGTTATGGGAAGCAGGGTGCCTGCTCCTGCGTGCTTTGCTATTCTATCATACACACCTGCAACCGTCAGCAAAACTCCCAGAAACACAAGAGACACGGAACACAGAGTCTTTGCATCCTTTTCAGGTATATTCAGGTAGATATACAGATTTGTAAGCATCTGACCCAGAAGGCAGATAAAACCTCCCACAAGAAAGGCTTTGAGGCAATTCAGCACCACAGGGCTTGAGGGGGATTTCTCCTTTACAAGCTTTGAATACTCTTCTTTTTTCATCATAAGCATCACCAAAAATAGATTTCCCGAAATTTCTTTGAATATGATAAAAATAACTGTTTTCTTTCTCTGAGTTTTGTTGTATAATGTAGGGTGAAGAATTATGTAGGAATGGTATTATGACACAACACTATCTTGATAACAGTGCTACAACCTGTGTATCTGAGGCGGCTGCCTGCAAAGCGATGGAGCTTATGCGTACTAACTACGCAAACCCCTCTTCCCTGCACTCTATGGGATTTGCTGCTTCAAAAGAACTTGAAGATGCAAGGGACAGTGTGGCAAAATTTCTGGGTGCTGACAGTGCTGAGCTTTACTTCACCTCAGGCGGCACCGAAGCAAACAACCTGGCAATCACAGGGGCTGTGTCTGCACGCAAAAGAGCAGGCAACAGAATCATCACCTCTGCCTTTGAGCACAGCTCTGTTTATGAAACTATGCTTGAACTTCAGAAGGAAGGCTATGAGATTGTATTCATCAAGCCCGACGAAGCAGGCTGTATCAATGCAAAAGATGTTATCGATGCTGTAGACAGCAAGACAATACTTGTATCAATAATGTATATTAACAACGAAACAGGTGCTATAAACCCAATCCGTGAAATTGCAATGGGTGCAAAACGCAAGAATCCTCAGGTGATTGTTCACACCGACGCGGTACAAGGCTTTGGCAAAACCGAAATAAAGGTTTCAAGACTTTTCGTTGATATGCTGACCCTTTCAGGTCACAAAATCCACGCCCCTAAAGGTGTTGGTGCTTTGTATGTGAAAAAGGGTGTCAGAATTCTGCCCCGCACTTTTGGCGGAAAGCAGGAGAAGAAACTCCGCCCGGGCACTGAGGCACTGCCTCTTATAGGTGCACTGGGGGTTGCAGTGCAGGAGCTTGACATTGCAAAAAGCTCAGCCACTGTAAAAGCATTGAAAAGTTATCTTACAGACAAGCTTTCAGCCTTTGAGGATATCAGCATAAACTCACCTGAAAATTCCACAGAATACATACTCAATTTTTCAGTAAAAGGCATCAGAAGCGAAACTATGCTTCATCACCTTGCATCAAAGGGTGTATATATTTCCAGCGGAAGCGCCTGCTCAAAAGGCGGAAAGAGCCACGTGCTCTCAGCCTTAGGACTTGACGCAGACACTGCCGACAGTGCAATCCGTGTGAGTTTCTGCAAACACAACACGGTTGAAGACTGTGATGCACTGCTTGAAGCACTTAAAGACGGAATAGAAAATTTAGCCAGAAGGTAAGGATAAATATATGAAAGAAATCGTACTTATTAAACTGGGTGAAATCGCCCTGAAGGGCCTCAACAGATTTTCCTTTGAGGACGCCCTGAAGAAAAACATCAAAAGCACGCTTTACGGTCTTGGTTACTTCAAGGTTTCCATTGCCCAGTCAACCATATATGTTACTCCCAAATCAGAGGTTGATATGGACGAAGTCTGCGACCGCATCGGGAGGGTTTTCGGCATTGTAAGCTTCTGCCGTGCCTGTGTGTGCGAAAAGACTATGGAATCCATCTTCGAGCAGGCTCCCTCTTACCTTGAGGACGCACTGACCTTTGCAAAAACCTTCAAGGTTGAAGCAAAGCGCTCTGACAAGAAATTCCCCCTTAAATCCCCCGAAATCTGCCGTGAGGTGGGTGGTTTACTTCTTGAAAAATTCCCCCATCTGACAGTTGATGTTCACAATCCTGATGTAAAAGTTATTGTTGAAGTCCGCGACTTCGGCGCATACATACACGCAGGGTCCCTTAAGGGTGCAGGCGGTATCCCTGTGGGTACAGGCGGAAACGCCGCAATCCTCATAAGCGGAGGCATTGACTCCCCCGTTGCTGCATATATGATGGCAAAACGAGGCGTCAGCCTTACTGCCATACACTTTGCAAGCCCTCCCTATACCTCAGAGCGTGCTGAGGACAAGGTGCAGAGACTGCTGAGAAAAGTCTGCAGATATGCAGGACCCATCACAATGATAACCGTACCCTTCACAAAGATTCAGGAAAGAATCAAGGACGAGTGCGACGAGGAACTTTTCACTATCATTATGAGAAGAATGATGATGAAGATATCCTCTATAATTGCCGAAAAATACGACTGCTCCGCTCTGATTACAGGTGAAAGTCTGGGTCAGGTTGCAAGCCAGACCATATCTGCCATTGCATGCACAGACGATGCTGCTGATATGCCTGTGTTCAGACCTCTTATCGGTATGGATAAAGAAGAAATTGTGCAGATATCCAGAAAGATTGACACCTTCGATATTTCCATCGAGCCCTTTGAGGATTGCTGCACAGTGTTTACTCCCAAGCACCCCAGAACCAGACCTGTGCTCAGATTCGTACGTTACGCCGAAGAAGATGCACACCTTTATGACCTTATTGACGAAGCGGTGGAAAACGTCAGAATCACCGAACTCAGACAGTCAGATTGATTGACTTTTACTATGTTTTGGAGGAATGTATATGAGAACTGAATTATATTCCGTACGCTCAAGTGCAGAAGAGATTTCCTTTCTCAACAAGAATCTTCGGAAGATTGTAACAGCACTTAACAAGAGATGTTCTGTCCGTGTGCTTTACAAGACCGAAATTGACTATAATCCCAGAAAAATCAAGGCAGATCTGATTGACAGCCTTTCTGCAGACAATCCCCCTGAGTTTTACATTTATGTCAATGCTCTGGAGTCGCAGAACAGCTCGTCTTTCCGATATCTTTTCTCTCCTCTTATTGAAAGACTTGAGAAAGAACTGCCACAGGGTGAATACTCAGAAGATGGCAGCACTCCCCTTTATGCCCACATAAGGGTATTCCCTCTGGAGAATCTTCCGGGAAGTTACCCTGCTTACTGCTTTATTTTTAAGAATAAAAAAGTTCTGGCACTTCCCCGCATAAACCTTGCAGGTGGAAACCTGACAGAATACATCTGTGATGCGGTAAACTGTGCAAAGGCCATCTTTGACAAAGCTTTCACCGAATGTCCCGACGGCTTTGTCTTTACTACAGAGAAGCCTGTGAAGAAAAATTTCCTGACCGCTCTTTTCGCAAAGAAACAAAAAGCAGAAGAGCCTGTGGCTTTTCAGACCGCAGAAGCTGAAACGGCACAACCCTCAGAGGCAGAAGGCGAAATTAAGACTCCTGCAGAGGAAACTTCAAAAGCAGAAGAAACAGCAATACCTGCAGAAGAAACCGCAATACCTGCAGAAGAAACCGCACCGCAGGAATCCTCTTCACAGAAAAACGCCGACAGTGAACTGGACTTTATGACTATACCCCCTGCAGAAAAAGACGAAATCGCAGAAACCACTCCACATACAATCGTGGAAAATGAAGATACATCTGATGCTTCAGAAAAAGCGGAAACATCAGACACCGAAGAATCTGCACAAACAGAAAAAAGCGATTCCGAAGAAAATGAGGAAACTGCAGAAAGAAAAGGCGGATTCAAGGCTTTTCTTGCAAGTGTGTTCCCTATGAAAGGTGACAGCACACGGACACTCCTCTCCAAGTGGGTTGTGCTTGTGTTCAGTGTTGTTTTCCTTGTGGGTGCATATCTGCTTCTTAACTTCTACGTTATCGAGCCTTGGATAAACAACTCCGACATTACCGATATCCAGAACATTTTCTATGAAACACAGCCTGAGCAGACCGACGCTCAGGGTAATGTGATTGTTTCAACTCAGGACGAAAAGCCCCTGAAAAACTGGGCAGGACTTGCAAAGATTAACAAAGAAATTGTAGGCTGGGTAAAACTTGATAAAACCAAAATCGACTACCCTGTTCTCTTCCACAAGGAAGACTCTGCAGAGTCTCAGTTCTATCTTTACAAAAACTACAAGAAAGAATACTCCGAGTTCGGCAGTATCTTTATGGACTACAGATGCACCGAAGGAGCAAACAGCAAGAACGTTATTCTTCACGGCCACAATATGGGTAGTGATGACTCTATGTTCGGTTCTCTGATTCAGTATGCCCGTTACAAGGGCTGGGTACAGGGCAACACAAAGTTCTATAAATCTGCTCCCACAGTGAATTTTGACACTCCTGAGGGAGATGCACAATGGGTTGTATTTGCAGTTATGAAGATTGATGTTTCCAACGAGAACAAGGCAATCTTCAACTACCTTTTAGGCGACTTCTCCTCTGATGCTCAGTTTATGAACTTTGTCTACAACATCAAGGAGCGTTCATACCTTGATGTTCCTGTTCCCGTAAATGCAGATGACCGACTTCTCACTCTCTCCACCTGTTCTT